>JAUWMD010000303.1 GCA_030613345.1 Candidatus Krumholzibacteriota bacterium | reverse complement strand
GTTTTATCCTGCTGATTATCAGTTCTCCGACCAGGTCCATCAGGACATCGAGCCGTTCGAGATCGACCCTCGTCGATGTGACTCTCTCGCCGAAACCGCCCTTCGAGGCGGTCACGCCCGGATCGTTCCCGGCAGCGGTGTTATCTTCCTCTCCCGGCTCCTCATCGGCAGGCTCATGCGCATCCTCAGTATCGTCAGTATCCATATCTTCGGAATCGAGCTCCGGTGATGGCGTCTGATTTCCGGCCGGATGGCTATTGAGAGTCCTTGTCGTCATCGGCGAGAGCAGCACAAAGAAATCACCGAGCAGGTCGGTGTCGTCGCCCTCCTCGTCGTCGACGGCTACCCTGACAAGTTCCCTGAGCATATCGATGCTCCTGAGGAGCAGGTCGGCCTCGGCCCTGGAAACGCTCATCTCTCCCTTGCGGCAGCGGTCGAGTACGTTCTCGAGGGCATGGCTGGCCTCGACTACGTGATCGTATCCCATCGCTCCCGACATGCCCTTGAGGTTGTGAGCGTTGCGGAAGAGCTCCTCTACGCATGCAGCACAGTCCCGGCCGCTCTCGAGAGACATTATGCCCGACTCGAGCGACTGCAGGATCTCGCCCGCTTCGCTGGTAAAGAGCACCTTGTAATCACTGACTTTCACTGGCCATTACTCCCGCTGTCGCGTTTTCCACCTCGCGCACTATGCAGGCGGTTATATCCTGAACCGGCAGGACTTCGTGGGCGAGCCCCGCCGATACGACCGCGCCGGGCATGCCGTATATCATGCTCGTGTCGCGGTCCTGGCAGATAACCCTGCCTCCGTACTTCCTCACGGCGTCGCATCCGACCTCTCCGTCCCTCCCCATTCCGGTCAGGATCACAGAGATGAGCCTTTTCTTGAAAACAGGAGCAATCGACGTGAGCGCGAAATCTATCGAAGGACATGCCGTCCTCTGTTTCTCGTTTCTCGGAAGCAGCATCGTCATCGGCTGGCCACCTTTCTCATCCATGAGAAGATGCCTGCCGCCCGGAGCCACCAGTACGCTTCCCTGCCTGAGCGGCTCTCCGTCCTCGGCCTCCATCACGAACATCGCCGACCTGGCGTCGAGCCTCTCGGCGAGGTAGGTGGTGAAATTCGAGGGCATGTGCTGGACCACGATCACCGAGGCAGGCAGGTCGGCCGGCAGCCTGGGTATGATCTCTCCGAGCGCCTGTGGTCCGCCCGTGCTCGCGCCGATCAGCACGACGCATTCCGTCCTCGACTTGCGCGACGACCTCACCTTGGCCTTAAGGTTGAATTCCACCGGCGCGAAACGGACCTTCTCGGCATCAACGGTCGCGGCGAGCTTGACCTTCGAGACAAGCTCTCTGACGGAGAATCTCATCCCCTTGAACGTCTTGGCCACGAAATCGACCGCGCCGTACTCAAGGCAGGTGAGCACCATCCTCGCGCCCTCCGCAGTATGTCCGCTGAGGATTACCACGGGCGTGGGCCATTCGCTCATGATGAACCTCAACGTCTCGAGGCCGTCCATCTTCGGCATCTCGAGATCCAGCGTTATGCAGTCCGGCTGCAGGTCGACGAGCTTCCTGAGAACCTCGCGGCCGTTGGACGCCATTCCAACAACTTCTATCCCGGGCTCCGCGTCGAGAGAGTCGGCGATCACACGGCGCATGAAGGCGGAATCCTCGCCTATCAGCACCCTGATCTTCCCCTTCGCCGCTGCTTTGTCCTCAACTGCCATCAGAACTTCTCCTCTTTGTTCTGAGCGTCCCTTACCGTCACCCTTCCACTCGTGACGTCAAAAAAGACCGTTCTTCCCTTCGTTCCTCCGATCGATTCGGCCACTATCGGGATATTCCTCCTCGCCAGTTCCTCCCTCGTCGCCTTCACATTCTCCTCCCCGATCTGAATCACGCCGGGGCTGGCACTTATCGACTGGAACATCTTCGCGCCGCCGAATATCTTCGCCTTGATCCTGCTCCTCAGCGCGCCTTTCTTGGCCATCCTCGAGAGCATCAGTTCCACGACGGTATCGACGAACTTCGCCTTGTTGATGTTGTTCCTGACCCTCTCACTGTTCGGATGCATCACGTGAGCGAGCCCTCCGATCTTCGAGACCGGGTCGTAGAGCACGATGCCTACGCACGATCCCAGGGCGAAAGTCATCATCCTGGCCGGGGCCGTCGCGACTCTGAACTGCGCCATCCCGACCTTTATAAGTATTCCTGTTCCTCTGGTGCCTATCATCGCTGTGAATCCGGAAACCGGACCTGCTCCTCTTTCTTTCCACAGCTCCCCTGCTGCTGACCTCTATACGGTGGCGAGATTCTCGATATCGAGCGATTCGGATACGAGCTTCCTCGGGTCGAGACAGATGATCATCCTGTCGCCGACCTGGGCTATCCCGAGAATCGCTTCCTCACACCTGTGATCCAGGCTGACGTCGGGCGAGGCCTTTATCTCCTCGTTATCGATCTTTACGACATCCCGGACCTCGTCGACCACGATCCCGAACCTCCCCTCGCCGGACTCGAGAATGATCACCCGCTGCTTTCGGCTGTTGTCCTCTTCCATCTCCCTCGATCCCAGGACGAGATGTATCCTCAGCACGGGGATGATCTCGCCCCTGAGATTTATGACACCCTCTACGGGGCCGGCCATCCCGGGTATCGGGCAGGCCTCCATAGGCCTGATGATCTCCTTGACCTTCCCCACAGGAATCCCGTAGTGCTCCCGGCCGAGACGGAAAGTGACGAGCTGCATCATCG
>JAUWMD010000139.1 GCA_030613345.1 Candidatus Krumholzibacteriota bacterium | reverse complement strand
AGAGGCTGGGGGAGGAAGATCGATGCCGCCGGGACAGGCGAGATCGCAAATACGGTCGATGACTACGGAACGGGCTATGGCGATTACGTGACCAACTATGATGGGGGGCGCTTCTGGATCGATGGAAATCACTTCGGGCCTCCCGGCAGTGTCAGTGAATTCACAGGTGACATCACATACTACAATGTCGCCACGAGGTTCAACTGGCTTTTGGGCGTTCTCACAAGCGTCGAATCGAACGTTACGTTAAGCGGCTGGTTTGACACGTGCGAATGCTGCTTCATCGAATTTGCCATCGCCAATGCGACGAGAGTATGGATCGAGGGCGAAGGCGCCCCGCCGGCGCAGTATCCTCCCTTCATCTGCGACGTGGACTTTACGCCGGGCACGACCGGTGAGCTCCACGACGCGTGCTGCATAATGGCTAGGGTATCCTGCCCGAACAGCACCGAAGAGACGAGCTGGGGCGCGATCAAGGAGATGTACAGGTAGACCGCGAAAGAGCGACGATCTTTCAGGTTTGACGGCCGGTAAGGGGCAGGTCGTCAAGCCCGGGGACGCGTCATCGGAGGGGTACACGTACTAGGGGATTCTTCTAGCACATGATACGAGGGTGGCTTCTTGTCCGGCTCCCGCCGGATACTGAGGGGAGAGGTCTTCTTGTCTCGATCTCACAAAGGGATCGTCCAAAAAGCATATATGACAACCGCGAGGGGAGGTACGCGATGAACTGCCGTCCGCCCTGATCCAATTCTTTCATTAATGGACAGGGCAATTTTCCACGTTTTTGACACTGTTCGGAGGGGTTATAATGAACAGAATCTGCAAAGCGTCGATCCTTTCGGTACTGCTCGCAGCGGTGCTGCTCGGGTCTCCTGTCACAACACTCGGCGCCGTGATCGAGGTCAGCCAGCCTGTCCAGGTCACCGATGACGCGTACTACGAACGCGGCCAGGCGATCGTGTACGACGGCACCGACTACTGGCTCTTCTACGGGAGGTCGGCCTCGGTTACCGGCTGGTACCAGAACGGCAATCCCGATGTACACGACTACCAGATCTATTACAAGAAGGCATCGACAGTGGCGGGACTCGCGTCTGCGACGGCAACAGCCGTCCCCGGCGCGGCGAACTGCTACCTCGGCGAGATAGGCGCGGCCGTCCACGGCGGCAATGTCTGGACATTCGCCGCAGTGCCTTCGACAAACTTCACCGGCCGCATGTCGCTCTACGGGTGGTATACGACGGACGGCACCTCGTGGACGCAGGTCGCCGACATGGCTGATGACATGGGCGGCGGAGCGGCCCACCACGACGAGGTCTCCTTCGGGGGAAACCTCTTCATCATGGCGAACTATCCCGATGGCAACAGCGGATGGCACACGAAGTACACCGCCGATCCGACCGCAGGGACGATATCGTGGAGCTCATACGTGCCTCTGGCCACGCCGACGAGCCTGGTCAACGGCACGGGGCATTTCTACGCGGAAGGCTCGGAGCTCTATATCGCCATCCTGAGAACGAGTCCGACGAAGGACAACAAGATCCTCCAGTGGGTCGCTTCACCGGAAGGGTGGACCGAGCTCGCGACGGCCTCGTCGACGGGATGGGATCCAACGCTTGTGAAGGTCGGATCGACATACCTCTTCGCCCAGGCCCCGTGGACGAGCGACGGCGGCGGCTGGCAGCACATCATCGGCTGGTCGTCAGGCAGTCTCTCGACGGTGCTCAGCGGAACGCCGGTCAACATCTCCTCGGGCAAGTACGGCACCAACACATGGGGCGACATGTGGCCTATCGGATTCACCGACGCGGGCGGCACGTCGTACCTCTTCTACACCTCGGAGAGGGATCTTCCCGCGCAGGAGGGGACCGGAAACATCTGGTACCTCGAGCTCGACTGGGATGTTTCCCACGAGCACTTCACCTGGGTGCAGGAGGGAATCGACGGTGCGTCGAGCGGCGACGAGGTCCACATAGCGGCGGGGACATATACGGAGAACGTCAACGTAAACAAGACCCTCACGCTGACCGGCGAGCAGGCCGGTGTCGACGCGAGGGGCAGGACCGGTGACGAGACCGTTCTGACCTGCGCGGCCGGAAACCTCGTGAAGGTCGCGGCTGTCGACGTGGTCATCGACGGATTGACCCTGACCGGTACGGCTGCGGCAGGCCGTCTCGGCGATTGCGACAGCCACGGCTCAGGATTCGAGATGCGCAACTGCGTCATGGACGGTGTCGCAGTGCGGGGCTTCTGGTTCAACGTGACCTCGCCCGACATCGTACTCGAGTACAACGTCATCGATGCGAGCCTGTGGACAGATTCGTATCCGACGGCGCATTTCGACTCGGATGTATTCGACAATCTCTACATCGGAGAGAACGAGTTCATCGGCGGTTCGATCTTCGCCGGAAACAAGGTGTACAACTCGACGGGATTCCAGCTCGTCGACAACCTGTTCGACGGCTGCCTGCTCAATCTCTCGTCGCAGTTCCAGAACGCGACGATTACGGGTAACATCTTCCGGAACAATAACTACACGAACATGCAGGCGGGGCTGCAGAACAGTACGATCGCCTACAACCAGTTCGAGGCTACGGGACCCTCGCCGGCTGCCGGCGTCCCGTCCTCGTGCCTGCAGTTGTACGGGACAGATTACGGACTGACTCCGGCTAATAACGTGACTATCGAGGGTAACACATTCGAGTTCAACGGCTTCGCGAGTCCCGCCGAACCGTCGAATGCCATCCGGCTACGCACCGGGCTCGATGGATCGACGATCACGGTCAGCGACAATGCCTTCATCGATGGCGGCGCCCAGTCTCCGGCTATTGCCATCCTGCATCAGGGCAGTGTCGGAGACGTAAACGCCTCCGGCAACTGGTGGGGATCGAACGTCCCCGCGGACGTGAATGCGCTCGCCAACGGTGGAACGCTGGTCGACTATACTCCGTGGCTCGACACCGGCGCGGACAGCCGTACCGGGGTCGGCTTCGAGGGCGATTTCTCCGCCCTGCACGTAAGCGCCGCCAGCCCGCAGACGGGGACGGTCGGCCGCGCGCAGGAGGGGATCGATCTCGTCGACGGGAGCACCGTCTACATCCACGACGGGACGTACGAGGAGCAGCTCGAGATCGACGCGGATGTAGTAGTGCAGGGAGACGGTCCGGGGACGGTGATCCTCTGTCCGGACAACCTGACTCTGTTCTTTGTCACGAGCGCGAACAACTACCCAGTCGTCTACATCCATGACACCGGCGACGCCGAGATCCACGATCTCACTATCGACGGCGCCGGAAAGGGTAACGCAAACACACGGTTCTCCGGAGTGGCGTTTCGCAATGCGGGCGGAGGAATATACGACTGCTCCGTCCTCAATGTAAGGGATACGCCATTCAGCGGAGCGCAGCATGGCGTTGCCATCTACGCCTACAACGACGACCTGACCCTGAGGTCGCTGGATGTCCACGGCTGCACGGTCACCGGCTTCCAGAAGAACGCGATGGCGCTCAACACCGGGGATACGACTCCTATAGCCGTCGATGTACGCGGCAATACGGTCACAGGCGCCGGCGCGACCGGTGTGACCGCCCAGAACGGCATCCAGGTCTACTCGCCTCTGGGAACGGGCGACATCGAAGACAATGTCATATCGGGAATCGGATACAACGGCGGCGGCTGGGTCGGCACCTGCATCCTCAGTTATTTCGGTGTTCATGCGATAGACGGCAATACGATCACCGACGCCCACATGGCTATCTACAACATCGACGGGGCGGGGACGATCTCGGGAAACGATGTAGAGGTCGAACTGATCGGCGGTTATTGCTGGGGTATCGTTGCCAGCGATCCGCCGACCCTGAAACCCTCGCCGTTCATTGAAGAAGAGATGCTGGCAGCTTCGGGCAGGGATATGCTCAAGGCTCCGCTCGCTCTTCTCGATGTCGATGTCATCGGCAACACGGTGACGAATGTCGGAGTAGTCGTTATGGGAACATACGGCATCGAGGCCGACGCGGGATATGGGCCCGACGATCTCGATATCACGATAACCTACAACACCATCTGCAACTTCGAGGCTGCGATCGATATCTGGGCCTGCCAGACCGGTTGCGACACAGGCGTCTTTACAAGCGTCGTCTGCAACTACAATTACCTCGGGTGCGGCTACAACGGCTTCGGAATCCGCTCCAACGCGGACTACATCGTGACCGACGGCACGAACAACTGGTGGGGAGACGCCACGGGGCCGTCTCATCCCACGCTCAATCCGGGCGGCCTCGGAGTCAAGGTCTCCGACTATATCGACTTCGATCCGTGGATGGGAGCTGAGAACGTCGTCAGCGTACTGCCCGATTACGGCACTACGAACTGCAGCGACCACATCACCTTCACCTTCTGGTTCGACCATGCCGGAACGACCGACGAGGTGCGCGGCGTCGATGTGACCTTCGATGTGGATGATGCGGTAGTAACTGTAGGCAGTCCTGTCAGCAGCTACATCGTTGAAGGTTCTTACCTGCCCGGTTTCACTTCACCGGGACCACCGGCTACGTCGACGACTTTCTTCGCGCTCGACAAGGGGGGCGGAGAGTACACGATCAGCACGACGATAATCGGCGGCAGCATCGGAGCTACAGGCTCAGGGGACCTCTTCACCGTAGAGTTCACCCCCGTGGCCGAGGGCCTCAGCGCCATTACGATTACCGACGTCAAGGTCCGTGACGTGAACAACGCGCCTCTCGGATCGGCGATGGTCGGCGGCGAGGTCCGCATCGACTGCACCGTGCCGACGATGGAGCCGATTGTCGAGGCGGAGGGTGAGTGTTACAACGTCGCTCCGACATTCGCGAACTTCGGGTTCGACGACGACCAGGCGCTTGACTGGGCCGAGTACCAGATCGACTCGGACGGCTGGATAGTTCTGTTTATGAGTTATGGTCTGCCCGAATGGGATTCCGATGGCTGGACGTTGTCCGAATTCTCCACTCTCTCGGAAGGCAGTCACACGGTCTACTTCCGTGTCGCCGACATGGCGGGCAACGAAAACGGAGAGGGTGCGCCCGCACCCGATACGTACAGCTGGTCGTTCATAAAGGACACCGTCCCGCCCGCTCCGCCCACCGGATTCACAGCGATGCCGGGCCACGACAAGGTCCACCTCGCATGGACGAATCCCACAGGAGACGGATCGTTTGTCGGCGTGGAGATCAGGCTGGTCGCCTGGGGCGATTATCCAGAGTACATCACGCCACCGGCGTACCCTGCCGATCATACCGGCGGAACGCTGGTTACGCAGGATACCGGCGAGTCGTTTACCGACGATCCGAGGAGTCCGCGGGATATCTATTACTACGCGGCGTTCTCGTACGACTGCGCGGGCAATTACTCGGCGTACGACGCAGGGGCCGCCGACAGGTCGACGAGCTACTGGCTCGGCGACATCTTCGCCGGGTACAACGGCTACGTCGACTTCAACGATCTCGGCGACTTCTCCAACGCCTTCGGCCTTGGAGACGGTGACTGGGGCTGGAACAACGAGGCCGATTTCGGGCCGTCAGACGACTGGTCGAGGTTCGGGATCCCCAAGCCGGACGACGTGGTCGATTTCGAGGATCTGATGATCTTCTCGATGAACTACGGCAATGTCGATCCGCTCAGCTCCAAGGCTGTTCCCGTCGAGAAATCTCCCGAGAACCTCGAGAATATGATCGCCTTCGAGCTTATTCCCTCCGTGACCGATGAGGGAACGCTCGTCTCGATCGTACTGAGCAACCGCGCCTCGACATTGAAGGGCGCGAGGCTGCTCGTCGAGATGGCTGACGGCTGCGAGATCGTCAGTGCAGTGAAGGGCGATGCCATCTCCAGGCGTACAGACGTCTTCTTCGGGAAGATCCCCGCATTCAACGGGATAGAGATCTGCATCGCGGCGCTCGGGATCGACAAGCCCCTTGCCGGTTCGGGCGAGATCGCGAAGATCCTCGTAAAGAGCAAAGGCACGGTAAGCGTCTCGCTGGCCGAGGTCGAGGTCAGGGATATCGAGAACAGACAGTTCGTTCTCGAAGGGACCGGCAGCTATGAAGGTCCCGAGATCCCCGTGGCCGACGCTCTCAGCCAGAACTTCCCGAACCCGTTCAACCCGGCGACCACCGTCGCGTTCGACCTTGCCAGGCCCGCGACGGTCAGGATCGGGATCTACGACGTCTCGGGACGCCTCGTCAGGACGCTTGTAGACAGGAGCATGGAGGCCGGAAGTCACGAGGCCGGCTGGAACGGCACGAACAATGCCGGTATCAGCGTTCCCAGCGGCCTGTACTTCTACAGGATGACGACATCCGAAGGCTTCACCGCTACAAGGAAGATGATCCTGCTGAGGTAGCGGATCAGTGCTGGTGCGGGAGGCGGCCGTTCCGTCTCCCGCACCGGTGATCTTTACGGAGTATGAAATTGAAAGGGACAAGATCGAAATCGAGCAGCAGGGGATGGGCCGCAGCCGCGGCCCTCGCCCTCTGCCTCGCCTTTCCGGCTGCGAGACCGGCTGCGCAGACTGTGAACGTCTGGGTCGAGCCGGCCGAGACGAGGATACCCCCTGGTGAGTACTGCACGCTGTATGTTCATGTAGACGACGGGGTCGACTCGCTGAGCTGCGCGGAGTGCGTCCTCAGTTTTGATTCGACTGTCGTCTTCCTTGTTTCAGCCCGTAAGGGACAGCTTTTCAACGAGGCGCTCTTTCCGGTATTCTTCGTTCCGGACGCGCCGTCGGCGGATACCGTTTCGGTAGCCGCCTGCGTGCTGGGATACCGCTCGTACATCATCCCGACGGGAAGCCTCTTCGAGATCACCTTCGAGGCGCTGGCACTCGGCGCGACGGATATCGGGATCGAGCGTATCTCGGTACTCGATATCGACAGGAATCAGC
>JAUWMD010000238.1 GCA_030613345.1 Candidatus Krumholzibacteriota bacterium | reverse complement strand
TTAACCGCCGGAGCTTCAATTCCTACCCAAAAATTAATGGCCCCTCAGGTAGGACTTGACCCTACAACCCTTCGGTTAACAGCCGAATGCTCTCCCAATTGAGCTACTGCGGAGCACTTAAATCTTTAAAATTTTTCGGCGATGCCTCTGCCCCGCCGGGTAATAATAATAGTATCCGGCACCATTGTTGTCAATAGACCAGAAAGGCGCCGGGAAGCGGCGGCAATCTCTTATACGCCTGTTGATTAACCTGGTTTCACTTCAGTATTTTCAGCAAATCTCCTGCCAGAAGCTCGACCGGCGATACGACAGGGATCTCGCGGGGAGGCAGGCCATTTTCCTTCGCTTCAGTCGCGAACCTGCGTTTCATCATGTCCATGAGCTGGATCCTGCACAGGGGGCACGCGGTCGCCACCACGCCCGGGTCCGCATCCTCGACGGCATCTATCTTCCGCTTCGCGATCGTTTCCGATTCATCCGGGTAAGTGAAAGTGAACATGCCTCCCCCGCCGCAGCATTCGTCGGCGTCCTTCATCCTGACATATTTCCAGCCGGGGAGGCTCTCGAGGATGATCTCTGGCTGCCAGTCGATCTTCTGGCCGCGATTCAGGTGGCAGGGATGGTGGTAGGTGACGGTCGCTCTCGGATCGACGGGATTATCCGGTTCGGTTGATTCTTTCTGTCCTTCGCCGATATTCACTACCATGCTGTCGAATCCACGGACCGCTTTCTCCATACCGAGCAGATCGACGATCAGCTCGTTTATATCGAAGATGCGGCCTTCGATCTGCTTTCTGTACAGCTCGCCCGTCTCGAGGTACTCCTCCCGCGCCGAGCTCCCCTCGCTCTTTCTCGTGAAGACTTCCGTAACAGGGTCCCATGCAATATTGAAGAAGCCGTCCTCGCTGAGATCGAAGAGGCGCGGAAATTCGTGCTTCAGCATCCTCCCGCCCGACGAGCACGAAGTGACGATCCAGTCGAACGGTACGCGCGAGATCCGCTCTACGGCCTTTGCGGCCGCTCTTCTGGCAGCCTCGATATCACCCGTGTAGAACGCCGGCGCGCCGCAGCAGACCTGGTCGAAAGGTGCGTGGACATCGATTCCGAGGATGTTGAGGACGAGCACGATCGCCTCTGCCTCCTCGGGGAAGAAATGATTTACCGTGTGACCTACAAAGAAATACACGCGCCTGCGTTCAGCGCGGTTTTTTATCCTCGTCTTCAGGACCAGATCGATAAGAACGGACGCGGCAACCTGATCGAACCCGGCGTCACCGATCGTCTTGCCGGTGAATCTGGCGGGATCGAGCATGATCTCGTCGAAGAACGAGGCGGGATAGAATTCCGATCCCTTCCGAAGGAAAGGCTTGTCCTTGGGGAGCGGGAAGAACCTCTGTCGCGGCCAGCCGAGCAGAGGAAAGAAAATACTGAGCGGGCTCTTCCCCCCCGTCCCGTGCGGAGGGCCCTTTCTCGACAATCCCAGCATCCTCATCATGCGGAACAGGACGTTGTCCATTCCTTCGAGCATCTTCAGTGCGATCCGTTTCATGAGCGGGATCATGCCGCGGCGGGCCATTTCCGCCTTCGCCGCGAGGATGACTTCGTGGGCCCTCATCCCCGAGGGACAGTTGTCCTCGCACGCCATGCAGTGAAGGCAGAGGCCAAACGTCTTCTGCAGGTCCTCGTCGCTCAGATCCTCGCCCCTGAAGAACGCCTCGGCGAGCTCGACCTTGCCGCGGGCGGAGGCCCATTCCTCACCGAGCGCACCTGCCACGGGACAGACGGCCCTGCATGCGCCGCACCTGTTGCAGAGCAGAAAATCGTCAGTCAAATTTCTTTCGGGTTTATCGCTCACCATCTCAGGATCCCCGCAGGATCAAACACCTTCTGTACCCTGGCCGTTATGCGCTCGAGCGGTCCTTCGTCCGGTTCTTCGGTTTTAATTGCGATACCGGGGGCATTCTCTCTTCCTGCCTGCTTCGGGAGAAGTCTCAGGGTCGCCTCGGTTATCATCCCGTACCTTCCGCCGCCGCCGAGCAGGCACCCTATCACCTCGTACCCCGCCACGTCCTTTACAGCCCTCGAGCCGAAATGGACCTTCTCCCCCCCTCCCGTCACGAGCTCGAGAGAGAGGATATATTCCCTCAAGCCTCCATACGCTTCCGATACCGGCAGTACCGGCGCCTCCATCAGCAGGCCCGCGACGGTCATCTCTTTACCGATCGATCCGTCGTAATGGGGAAACCACAGCCCGGCCTCTTCCGCGGCAGCGGCTATTTCAGATACCGGCGTGCCGCCCTTCGCCCTGACCAGCATGTCGGAAGGTGATATCTCCAGAATGCCGGAGAGGTTCTCGAACGAGACCAAGACATCGACCACGCCGGAAACATTTTTCTCCAGATCCTTCTCGTCCCGGAGTGTTTCTCGTCCTCTGCTGCCGGCTTCCGTTCCGGCCGCAGAGATTGTGACCGAGACATCGTATCCCTCCGCGGCGAGCATCGAGCTCTCTGCAAGGAAACGTGCCGCCGCATCGGCGCTTACTGGTGTGAAAATCAAACTTCTGTTCATCTTCGTAGTTTCCGTCAGACGAGGAAACTCAGGATCAGCGTGATGCTCCCCACGCTGATCAGGGTGGACGAAAGAATCCCGATCGCTACAAGCCTCGGCCTGCAGTCGAACTCGGTGGCGTATGCCACTGCAGTGACCGCCGTCGGCATCGCCGACTGGACGAGCATAACATTCCTCAGCACCGGGTCGAGGTCGAAGAATCTCAGGACGACCATGGCAATGCCCAGACCGCCGCAGATCTTAATCACTCCGCCCGTTATGCCGAGGACCACGATTCGGCGCGAGCCGTCGTGCTTCTCCTCTTCGGCCTCGTCGTCACCGTTGTCCCCGGTAATTATCCTCTCGAGCTGCATTCCCAGGAGGATCAGGCCAAGCGGTATCGCCGAGCGGCCGAGCAGGTCTATCATCTCCATGAAAGGCTCGGACGGCAGAAGGTTCAGATCGGCCAGAAGCCTCCCCGCTATAATCGCCCATATGAGCGGCACCTTGAATACCGTTGCCAGCGCGGCCGTCGCTTTCTGCTTCCCGGAACTTGCCAGAAAGATCCCGAGTGTCGACTGGACTGTCGCCGAGGCGACTACGTAGAGGGCCGCCCACTTCAGCCCAACCTCCCCGAACGCCAGCATGCATACGGGGATACCGTAGAATCCGCTATTCGTGAATACCCCGGCGAGGGAGATCGCGTTTCGCTCCGCCCTGCCGCCGCCGGCAAATTTCCCTATCCCCTGGGTCAGCAGAAGCAGGCCGGCGGAAAGGATGACCACGTACAGGAGGATCTCGAGGAGAAGGCCGTAACCGGTATCGTTGCGGGCCATGACCGAAAAGAGCAGGGCCGGGCCGAGGATGTAGAGCTGCGTCTTCGAGAAAGCGTGCTCGTACTTCCCCCCGAATCTCCTGAGAAGAAATCCCAGGAAGATAATAAAGGCAATCGGCAGGATCACATCGGTGATAACCATGGTTGAGAAGATAGCATTTCCGGGGGTTTTATCCAAAAAGAAAGCCGCCCGGTAACGGGCGGCTTTCACCAGATCCATACGGCAGGTGTGTTCGCTGGATCTATTCCTTCTTTTCCTTTTCTTCCCCTGCGGCTTCTTCTTCGGCAGCAGGCTTTTCCGCCGCGGCTGCTTCTTCTTCAGCCTTCTTCGCAGCCTCCTCAGCGGCCTTTGCCTCTTTCTCTGCCTTCTTCGCCGCCTCTTCCGCCGCCCTCTTCGCGGCGATTACGGGGCTCTCGGGGATATCGACCTTGTGGAAGGTCTTTCTCGAGCTTTTCTTCTTTCCACGGGGCTTGTCGTCCATGCCGACCAGCTCGAGCATCGCGGTCTGAGCCGCGTCGCCCTTTCGAATGCCGGGCTTCAGGACGCGCGTATAGCCGCCCGGCCTGTCGACGTACCTCGGCGCGATGTCGTCGAACAGCTTTCTGAGGACAACGGGGTCCTTCACCGTCCTGGCGACATGTCGCCTCGCAGCCAGATCGCCCTTCCTTGCGAAGGT
>JAUWMD010000136.1 GCA_030613345.1 Candidatus Krumholzibacteriota bacterium | reverse complement strand
AGGGGGTCGTCGATTACCGTGACCAGCGGCGATCCGATCTTCTCACCCAGCCTGTCGACGAGAAACGCCGTTTTCCTGTATATGCTCGATCCGCCGGCCGCGCTTGCCACATACGACAGAAGTTGCCTGGCGGTGACGTCGTCGAAGACGACCGGCACCTCGCAAGTCTTCGGTTTGACCGCGCCGAGTTTCCTCAGGGCCCGCTCGACGGCCCTGGTTGCTACCTTCTCGACCGGATCGAGGCCCGCGAACGAGATCGAAGTCGAGTACCACCAGGAAGACTGTTTCTTGCCTTTGTTCTCCCCGGAGGCCGGTCGGTCCTCGGCGGCGCACGAGACGCTTATTGAGCTCGAGGTCCTGTCGAACGATTCGCAGAATCCGAGGGAGTTGGCGAGGACGCTGGTCAATGTTACCGTCGAGCAGGAGGCGCCGTCGCTTATGATCCTTGTATCCAGGGCGGTCGTGGCCTGTTCGAGCTTCATCGCCATGTCTATCTTGTCGGCGGCCGTGACCGAGGACGCAGCGTCGTCGAATACCTCGAGGTCGCCGCCGGCGGAGCCGAGTTCGTCCTTGTCGGGGAGCCCGGCGTACTCGTCGCGGTCCATCACCCGGGCCAGCTCGATTCCCTCGGCGAGAAGCTGACCGATGCTCTCTTCGGAGATATCGGTGGATGTGACGATCGCTTTCCGTCCGTCGACGAAGATATCGATACCGATCCTTCTCGAACCGGACTCGAGGAGGTTCTCGATCTCGCTGTTGCGGACGGATACCGAGAACTCGGTGTCCGTCAGGATCGACACCTCGGCCGAATCGGCGCCGAGCGCAAGGGCCGTTTCGACAGTTCTTGCCGCGAGATCCTTGAATCGATCGCTTTTCATACCGTCTTCCTACTGGAGGTCGCTTCCTCCCACTGTGATCTCCGATATCTTGATCGTCGGCAGTCCTACGCCGACGGGTGCCTGCTGGCCCTTGCCGCAGGTCCACCTGCCGTCGCTGAACGCGAAATCGTTTCCCGTCATCGTGACGCGCGTCATGACGTCGGGCCCGTTTCCTATGATCGTCAGGTTCTTCACAGGCGCCGTCACCCTGCCGTCCTCGACGAGATATGCCTCGATCGGTACGAACACGAAATCGCCGTTAGAGATGTCGACCTGTCCTCCCCTGAAAGACTTGCAGTATATGCCTCTCTTCGTAGAGCGGAATATATCCTCAGGGTCCGACTCTCCGGCGGCGAGGTATGTCACCGTCATCCTCGGGAGGGGAGGGCTTTTGTACGATTCCCGCCTGCCGTTACCCGTCGGGTCTACGCCGAAGTACTTTGCGCTGATGCGGTCGTGCATGAAGCCCTTGAGGATCCCCTTCTCTATAAGGACCGTCGGTGTGGGGATGGTCCCCTCGTCGTCGAAGTTTATCGCTCCGCGGTCGTTCATGATCGTTCCGTCGTCGATCACGGTAACGAGCTCGCTGGCGACCCGGTCACCGATCCGGCCTGTATATGTCGATGTCTTTTTCCTTATGAAATCCGCCTCGAGGGGGTGTCCTACCGATTCATGGAGAAGGACGCCCGATTCGGCAGGCGCCAGGATGAGCTCCATCGGACCCGCCGGCGCGTCGATGGCCTCGAGCAGGAGCACGGCCTGTCTCGCCGCTTCCCTGCCGTGCGAGGCCGGCGTCATCTCCGTTTCGAAATAACCGCTTCCGAGCCTGCCGCCGCCGCTCGATACCCCTATCTGCCTGTTGCCGTCCGATTCTGCCACAACGGAGACCGATATCCTCATCATCGGCCTGGTGTCCCGCAGCAGCCTGCCTTCCGATGTGGCGATCTGCACCGTGCTGAGGCTGTCGGCCACGGTCACGGTCGCCTTTATGACTCGCGGATCGTGCCTTCTGGCCGCCTCTTCCGCCTCCTCTATCCAGGAGATCTTCTTCTCGAGGGGCCCGCCGGTGACCGGGTCGTCGACGGGATATCTGTTCTTGAAGGGTACTTCGCTGACCGCGACCGGCGGGGGAGATGCTCCGGTACTGGCGATCGCGGCGGCTGTCAGTGCCGCCCGGTTCATCTTCCCGGGCGAAAGGTCCTCGGTGTAGGCGTATCCCGTCCCTTCGCCCTTCACGGCCCTTATTCCGGCGCCGTGAGAGATCCACTTGATCCCTTCCTTCACTATCCCTTCCTCCATCGTGAGCTGGTTCTCGACGGTATGCTCGAAGAAGATGTCGCAGTATTCCGCCCCCCTGGACAGGGCGGTCTCCATGACCCTTATCATCTTCTCGTCGGAAATACCGAAATAGTCGGTGAAAGACAGCAACGCGAGCACCTCCGAATGCCGCACGACAGGCTGACAATGTCCTTAATGCATCGAGAACGCCCGTCCGGCGTGATCACGGCGGATAGGGCGTTTGTTGCCCCCGGAAATAATAGATGGTATACTATACTGAAAGGTCCCTGTTGGAAAGGAATTTCCGGTTGAAACGCTTCATGCCGAGGCAGCTGCAGCCCGGAACCCGCATCGGTGCGGCACCGGCGCCTTATTCAGTTCTCATTCTTCTTTTCATCCTTCAGATCACGCTGCCGGGCATCCGCGGGGCATCGGCGCAGGGATGTGGCCTGTGCGAGCTGGCGGGAAGGATCGACCGGGAGATGCTGGTCGCAACCGTACGGGAGCTGAGCGGAGCCGACCCGGTGACAGTAGGCGGCGTCAGTCAGATCATATCGACGAGATCGAGCCTGCTGCCGGAAAAGCTCGTCGCAAGGGACTATCTTCTCGAACGCGTGGCCGACCTGGGCTATAGCGCGGTGAGACAGGCTTATCCTCTCAGCGTCAGCTATCCCGACCTGATGGCCGTGGAGGTTTCCGTGACGGGCGAAAGCCTGTGGACAGGTTCAGACGAAGGCGAGGTCTTCCTCATGACCGCCGCGGGCGGCTGGGACGACACGCATCTCATATCGAGGATAGACGCGAGGATATTCGACCTGGCGCTGGACAGCTTCGGCACGCTCTGGGCGGCATGCAAGACAAAGGAAATGGGGCACGGGGAGCTGCATTATTCCGTCGACGGGGGAGAGACCTGGCAGGCGAAGGTGATCGGCAACACGGGGAACGACATTCTCGCGCTCAGCTCGATCGTTTTTTCTTCTCCTGTCTCCGCCATCATATCCGGCGTGTTTGGAACGGCTTTAAGGATGCAGTATTACGATGGCAACTGGTTGCCCCCCTATCGGCTCGACGCGGCCGATTTCTACTACAGGCATCTCAACGGCTCGGCCTCTTCCGGGCCGATGCATGTCTGGATCGTGTCGACGGGCGGTACGATCTTCGAGAGCGAGGACCTCGGCGTGACGTGGACCGACACGACACCGAGGCCGGACGATCTCTGGGACATCGATTTCTGCGGCCCCGACAGGGGGATCGCCGTGGGAGACGGCCTGGCGCATTACACGAGTGACGGGGGCGATACGTGGAACATGGTCGCCGTTAACGCTTCCCTCAAAACGGTAACGATGCTCGATACATTACGGGCGGTCGCGTCCGGCGGGTACGGGCATATCTGGATCACCGACGACGGGGGCGTCACATGGTCGAGGCTCGCGCACGACTGCACCCGCGACGAGGATATCCGGGATACGGCCCTCTCTCCATCGGATACGATCTGGGCCGTCGGAAGGAATATGCCTCTGAGGCTCGAGTTTGGAGGGCCGGTGGTCATCTGCCGGCAATGGGAGGTGGCCGACACGATCTGGGGTGAGAACATCGTCTTCGGCAGTACCGGGCAGACGCTGCCCGGCGAGAAGGTCGTTGTATGCGCCCACTACGATTCGAGGAACTGGCACGATCCATATTGCGCGCCCGGCGCCGACGACAACGCCAGCGGGTGCGCCGGCGTGCTCGAGATCGCGAGGGTATTCACGGGGGCGGCATTCGAGAGATCTCTCGAGTACATACTCTTCGATGGTGAGGAGATCGGGCTGATCGGCAGCAGGTATTACGTCGCGGAGCGGGACACCGGTCTTACGATAGACGCCGTAATCAATCTCGACATGATCGGAAGGGATTACGGGGGAGGGGTCACATTGCAGATCGCCGGCAGGGATGATCCCCTCGATTCGGCGCTGGCGGCGCTGATCACCGGCATGGCCGGATTTCTCCGGCTCGATCTCGACTGCAACTACGAGTACAGTGCATCGCCGACGAGCGACCACAAGGCGTTCTGGGAGATAGAGGGTATCCCGGCGATACTGCTGATAGAGAACGACTACCTCGATAATCCTCACTATCACGCCTGCTCTGACATCGCCGACCATATCGATTTCGATTTTATGACAGATGTAGTCAAGGCCGCCGCCGGTTCCGCCGCTCAGCGGGCGGGGCTGATCCGCACCGATCCGCTCCCCTCGAAAGTCGTTCTCCACCAGAACTTTCCGAACCCTCTCTTCAACCACACGAGGATAAGGTTCGAGCTGCCGTCGCGCATGCCCGTAGACCTGACCCTGTTCGACGTGACCGGCAGGAAGGTAGTGGTGATGATAAGGGATACCCTCGATGGAGGACGGCGTGAATACGCCTGGGACGGGAGGGGGTCCTCGGGCGAGGCCGTTGCCAGCGGCATCTATTTCCTCCGGCTGCAGGCCGGCGGCACGGACCGCGTCCGCAAGGTCGTCATCGTGCGCTGACCGTCAGCTCGCGATCAGGAAGTTATAACCTCGACATCGCCGAATACCTGCGAGCAGTTGATTACGAGCCTGCTTTCGTCGCCGCCCTCACCGGGCGAGCGGTAGCATTTGCCCTCGAAACTGCCACCCTCGGGGGCCTTGAGCTCGCCGAAGACACCGCTGCTTTTTATCTCGACCGGCATGCCGGCCGGGACCCTCAGCGTGATGTCCCCGAAGACCGTATGGAGGTCGAGCTGCCCGTATCCGACTATTCTCCGGACTTCGGAGAGGTCGATCGATATCGTGCCGAAGACCGTACTCGCGCTCCCGCCGGAAAAATCTTCCGTGCGGACCTTGATGCTGATGTCGCCGAAGGCGCTCGAGTGCTTCAGGTACGGCGAATCGGATATCTCCACAGTGTCGCCGAACATCCTCCGCCCGCCATGGTGCGGGCATTTGCCGCGATTTCTGAGAAGGCTTATCCCCCAGACGATCAGGAGGATCGGCCAGAGCCTCCAGAAGCTGCCCCAGAGGTCGATTACGTTGAAGCCGTCCAGCAGAGCGAGGATTCCGATGACTATCAGGGCTATCGCCCATCTCGCTTCTTTCGATCTCAGGTCCATTTCATTGCTCCCCGTTTATCGCCTTATTATTCCTTATCCGTACCCGGCCTGGTGATGATCAGCACGCCCACGCCGATCAGCAGCAGCGGCCAGATATACTTCAGCACCGGTATACTTCCCATCAGGAAGATCGTCCCGATGATCGTGAGTATCACCGCAGGCACGAGGATGCCCCTGTCCCTTTTCCCGAAGAGGTACATCGCGTAGAACCCGAACGCCGGCGCAAGGATGAAGAAAGGCCAGAGATATTCCATGCTCGCCCATTCGTATCTCGTGCTGATATTAAAGACTATGCCGATCGTCATCAGGATCGTCCCCGGCATGATAAGACCGTCCTTGCTGCGATCAAATATGAATCCCAGCCAGAAGACGACGCCCATCACGATCAGGACCCAGGTCCAGAGCACTTCCCAGTCGAGGTTGAGCGCACCGAAGTTGCCCAGAAGAAAGACAATACCCACCACGATCAGGATCAGCCCCTGGACTATCGGTCTCGATTTACCTTCGCTCATCGTCCTGCCTCCTTTTTGCCCCGGTCGTCAGTGGCCGGCGGCAGTCTCGAGTACGCGTTCACATTCTTCTTCTGTATTGTATATGTGGGGGCTCAGCCTCACCGTGTTTTCCCTGAGGCTGCAGACGACCCCTGCCTTCCGCAGCCGCGCGAAGATAGACCGAGCGTCCTCTTTTCCGCTGTCGAAACAGAGTATACCCGATTTTTCCCCCTTTCCCAACGGACTCCGGACCCTGAACCCGTTTTTCATGAGGCCTTCGGCGAGAAGTCCGGTCAGCGAGAGGATCCTGTTTTCGACCGCCTCCGGTCCCAGTCTCAGGATCCGGTCTATCGATACCCCCAGCGCGAATATTCCGTGGAGGTTCGGGGAGCCTTCCTCGAACCTTTCCGCCTCGTCGCGGTAGGTGAAGTCGTAGTCGAGGAAATCCCCGGGGTTCACCACGCCGGTCCATCCCGGATTGGGGATGTCTATCTCGTCGAGCAGTTCCTTCCGGCAGTAGAACAGCCCGACGCCGGGAAGGGCGAGCATCCACTTGTGCCCGCCGGCCGAGAGGAAATCGATCTTCGACCTCTTCACGTCGATCTCGAGGGCGCCCAGTCCCTGTATGGCGTCTACGTGGAGGAAGATGCCCCTGTTGCGGCAGAAATCTCCGAGCTTGTCGAGATCGATCCTGTGTCCGGTCGAGAACTGAACCGAGCTGACGGTGATCGCCAGCGTGCGGGCGTCGCAGGCATCCGCCAGCATGTCCGTTGTGACCAGTCCCTCGTCGGGCTCTACCCAGCGGAGCTCGACGCCCCTGCGCCGCAGCCCCATCCAGGGGTAGACATTTGCCGGAAATTCGATGGACGGTATGACGACGTTGTCGCCTTTTTTCCACCGTATGCCTCCCGAGGCTATCAGTACGCCATGGGTCGTGTTCTTGATGAAGGCTATCTCGTCGGCGCCGGCGCCGATCATCCCGGCGGCGGCGGACCGCACATTCGCGACACGCGCAAAGATATCGTCCTGGGCAAGTACTCCGCCGCCGAGCATACCGGAAAGCCTGTCCAGGGATTCACGTGTTGTCACCGAGAGCGGGCTGACCGCGGCGTGGTTGAAATATACGATATCGTCAGAGACGGGGAACTCGTCCCTGACAGCCTTCCAGATGACGGTTTCTTTGCTCAGATCCATCGTGTCCTGCCTCCGCGATGATAATCACAGAAGAACTGCGGAGTGTACAGTTTAAATGGAATGCGGGGGGGGGCCCCCCTTACTGCCTTAGGCGGATGAAATGCGGGGCCGGCCCACAATGCCGCATTACATGGTAAGTGGG
>JAUWMD010000275.1 GCA_030613345.1 Candidatus Krumholzibacteriota bacterium | reverse complement strand
GCTTCTTTCCCTTGTCGAAGAGGTCGCGGACACGGCTCGCGCCGACACCGACGAACATCTCGACGAAATCGGATCCGCTCATGCTGAAGAACGGCACGCGCGCCTCGCCCGCCACGGCCCTGGCGAGCAGTGTCTTGCCCGTCCCGGGAGGGCCGAGCAGGATGACGCCTTTCGGTATGCGGCCGCCGAGCTTCTGGAACTTCTTCGGTTCCTTGAGGAACTCGATGACCTCCTGGAGCTCGTTCTTGGCTTCATCGACTCCTGCGACGTCGTTGAATGTGACGCGGGGCATGTTGCCGTCCATCATCTTTGCCTTGCTCTTGCCGAACGAGAAGGCCTTGTTGCCTCCCGCCTGCATGTTGCGCATCAGTATGACCCACAGTACGAGCAGGGCGATGAGGGGGAGGGCCGTCGCGAGCGCCTTCACCCAGACGCTGCTTCCCGGGTATTCCGCCTCTATCTTCGCGTCGGGATTGTTTTCCCAGATGCGCTCGGCGAGCTGGCTGTCCTCGGCGGGGAGTATCGTCTTGAAGCTCGATATCGTCGTACCGTCCCCGCCGGTAGGAATCGTTATCGGATTCAAGAGCTTTCCGCGTACCTCGATCCCCTTGATCTTCACGCTCACGATATTCCCGTTGTCTATCGCGGTGATGAACTGGCTGTAGTCGAGGGGCCATTCCCTCTCCTTGCCTGAATTGAACAGGAGGAAGGCGAGGAAGAACAGGAGGATGACCAGTACCCATAGCGCCATCGATCTCGACGGCTTCTGCTGTCCGGGAGTCCCGCCGGGCGGGACCCATTTCTTCTTCGGAATCCTGTCACGGTTCTTATCGTTACCGTTCATTTCTGTGTTACTCCGTAGATTAATGGCTTAACGGCCTTGAGGGGCAGAGCACACTCCATCCCTTCGTACGGCCGGGAAATCTGCCGTATTCTAAATTCCGAAATCAAGATAAGTGATAACGGGCTGTTTGTCCAACCTGAAAACCCGTTACGATTTAATGGTGTTTTTGATCTCGGGTGTCAGTTCGGCGATATAGGGGAGGTTCCGGTACCTTTCCCTGTAATCGAGTCCGTAACCGACTACGAACACGTCAGGTATGGTGAATCCGACGTAATCCACATCGATCTCGACCTCGCGGGCATCGGGCTTGTCGAGCAGGGTGCATATCCTGAAACTGCGGGCGTTGTGGTCCTCCAGCGTCTTTATCAGGCGGGAGAGGGTGCGTCCTGTATCGACTATCTCGTCGACGATGATGATGTCGCGGTCCTCTGTGCGGCTGCGGATATGATTGATCACTCCGACGTTGGCGCTGCGCTTTGTCCCCTCTCCGTAGCTGAACAGCGTGATGAAATCGATCTCGTGCGGTATGGTGAGATTCCTGATCAGGTCGGCTGTGAAGATGAAGGCGCCCTTCAAAAGCACGATTATGAGCGGGTTTGACTCCGAATAATCGATGGAAATGCGTTCGGCCATCTCACGCACGCGGCGCTGGATGTCATCGGCCTCTATAAGCGTTATAAATCCCAGCTGCTCCATCGCGTCCCGTCTTCCACAAAGGTTATCGATGCAATACTAGCACAACCCGCGCAATATGACATTCAGTTTTCCGGAAATCGGTGCGGGGAGTCGCTATTTCCCGTGCTGTGCCGTGGTCAACCGTTTTCGGAAAGAAGGAAGACGGTCACCTTCCGGCTCGTGCCGGTTATCCTCGTCCTCTCGGCGGTTACGAGGCCGGGGACCCAGATGATGCCCCTTCTGTCCTCAAAGACGGGGATGGCGCCGCGATTGTGGAGGGGGATCTTCGCATCGATCATTACATCGCTGAGCTTCTTCGTTCCCTTCATGCCGAAAGGGACAAGCCGGTCGCCATCCCGTCTGGGCCTGACGCGGACGGGAAATGACACGCCTGCCAGCGACGCCTCCATTCCGGAGGCGCGGGCGGATGGTCTGTCCGGCCTGCGCAGCGTCTTCACCGAGACCGTCATCTTCCAGCCGGGCAGATCGAACTTGCCGTCGCCGGGAAGGACGATGCCGTCAGGCGGAGGTTCCGGGCCGGTCGGGTCCGAAGGCGGCTCGAACCGGACCGAGCCGTGCTCCAGGGCAACCCTGATCCCGTGGGGGAGAGTCATCCTCCTGCCGGAGCGTCCAGTGCGGATAAGCTTCGCAACAGCGTCGAAATGGGTCCTGCCGATGTCCTGGTAGATTCCGAACCTGTCTCTGAGGATCGAATCGACGAGCAGGTAGAGTCGGTAGCTTGAGAGATCCCGGGCCCGGGCAGCATCCAGTGTGACGCTTCCGTCCGCGTCGGTGAACGGAACCAGGTTCCCGATACCCTCTGCAAGGGCGGCAAGTCCGCCGCGGGCGTTCCCCGCGAGCCTGATCACGGCGTCGTCGACAGCAGGGTTGAAGTCCTTTCTCAGTGCGGGCAGGAGCCTGTGCCTGATCCTGTTCCGAAGATACGTCAAATCACTGTTGGAACGGTCTATCGCATATCCGATGCCCTGAGTCCTGCAGTGCCCCTTCAACTCGTCTCCCGTGCAGCACATCACCGGCCTGATGAACGCTCCGCGGCGCACCGGCATCCCGGCGATCCCGCGGATCCCCGTCCCCCGGATGATGTGATGAAGTACGGTCTCGACCTGGTCGTCCCTGTTGTGCCCCAGTGCTACTAGAGATCTGTGTCCGCCGGAATCCGGGCGGGCGAACCTCTCGAGAAATCCGTACCTCGCCTCCCTGGCACCTTCTTCCAGCCCTGTTTTCCTGCGCTTCGCCAGGGCGGGGACGTCCCTCTCGCCGGTTACGAGCGGGATCCCCAGGCGCATGCACCACCTCTCGACGATCCGCCGCTCCCGCTGCGTTCCTTTGCGGATGCGGTGATCGAGGTATGCCGCCGACAGGGCGAAGCCCAGCCCGGCGGAGAGATCGCTGAGTATCGAGAGCATTGCCATCGAGTCGGGGCCGCCCGAGACCGCGGCCGTGACCTGGTCGCCGCGGCTGATGAGCCCGTTTTCGATGATCCAGTCTCTGACCTTTTCCGTGCAGCTCATTGGATTTCCGCTGATGTGATGATCGAAGCCGGAAAAAACTGGTGGCGGTGCAGGGACTTGAACCCCGGACACGCGGATTATGATTCCGCTGCTCTAACCAACTGAGCTACACCGCCACGCACCAGTGAATAGTATAAAAA
>JAUWMD010000115.1 GCA_030613345.1 Candidatus Krumholzibacteriota bacterium | reverse complement strand
GGAGGGACGATCGGCATAGGCAGCACGACGCTTTTCATTCTCGATTCGGAATCATTCAGTCTCGTAAGGGCCTTCGAGGCCGAATCGTACGAATTCCTGAAGGTCATCGATCTCGAGTTCGGCGGATTCGAATGGCCGTTTGCAACGAAGAGATATACGATCGAGCATCGGTTCCGAAATGTTACGTCGGTGTCTTTCTCGTCCGCCGAGAGGTATGTCGTATCGGGGCACGAGAACGGGCAGGTCAAGGTCTGGGAGATAAAGACAGGAGACCTGCTCAACGTCCTCTGGGCCACAAAGGTCTTCGGCGGGATCATCGACGTCGAGTTCAGCCCCGACGGCAGATTCATCGCGGCCTGCCAGGACGACGAGCGGATCAGGGTCTGGCGGTTTCCCGATTACAGGGAGAGGATCCTCGAGGGCCATAAGCGAGCGGTATATTCGATCGCGTTCGATCCGGTCACCGGCCATCTCGCATCGGCCGGTGTCGGCGGCACGGTGAGGATATGGGATATCGAGACGGGGGAGACGGTCAGGGAGATCGAGGCCCACGACAAGGCGATAATGTGTGTCTCCGTCACGAAGGACGGCAGGACGCTCATCACGGGGAGTAAAGACAATACGATACGGATATGGGAACTGGCGACCGGCCGCAGGATCGCCGAACTGCCGGGTCACAAGAAGCAGGTCAATTCAGTCGCGGTCAACTCGAACGTAACCCTGCTGGCAAGCGGCAGCGATGACGGCACCGTACGTATATGGGATGTCTCGGGCATGGGGCTCTGCGACAACATCGCTCTCACGCCCGTACCTCTCTACCCGGCGAAACTCGAAGGGACGGCCTGGTTCGAGGACGAGTCGGGCGATGGTGCCCTGGCGCCTGGTGAGAAGGGGAAGTTTACGATAACTATCTCGAACGTGGGCGAAGGGGTCGCCTTCAATATCGTGACTCTGGCGATCCCCGATACGCTCTCCGGGAGTCTCGAAATCGTCCCGCCGGGAGTGATCCCGATGCTGCTGCCAGGCAGATCGGTCGGGAAGGTCGTCAAGGTCTCTAATATCGGGGGATCCGACATAGATAATGTCGTGTTTACCTTCAGGATACTGGAACCGAACGGCTTCCATCTCACCCCGCCGCGCAAGGCATCGATCGTACGCCTCGAGCCCGAGTGAGACGCCCGGATCTATCGAATGGGCCGCGGAAGCCCCCCTTATTTTTTCATTGAACTCCACTGAAGGGGGCGGTATAGTCTCCGGGTCGTGCGGGCGGCCTTGCGCCGCGCCGGGCGGGGTGGAACGTTTTCTGTGTGGATGATGAAGGGAGGAAGATGATGAGGAAGATGTTCCGTTTCTTTTTGCACCTCTGCGTGATCCTCGCCGCTTCAGCGGCATCTACGGGGATCTCCAATGGACAGGTCCTTATCAACGAGTACATGCCCGACCCGGCCCGGGACTGGGACGGAGACGGCGAGTACAACTACCGTAACGACGAGTGGGTCGAGATCCTCAATACCGGCGACTTGTCGATCGACCTGACAGGCTTCCTGCTGAGGGACGGAGACGATCAGATACTCTGGAGGTACGGATTCTCCGGTGAGCTCGCCCCAGGGGAGACGAGGGTCGTCTACGGGAGCGATGCCCTTGCCTGGGAGGAATCGAACGGATTCCCTTGCTACGGGCTGAGCCTGAATAATGTCGGCGACGAACTCTTCCTCTGCCGCGTGGTGGAGGCCGAGACGCTGGTTGTCGATACGGCGGCCTTCGGAAGGAGCGCGGCCGACGACAGGTCGGTGGGGAGGACCGTCGCCGACGTCGGAGTATGGGCGCTCTTCGATGCCTGGAATCCGTGCCCCGACAGCTGCTCTCCGGCTGGCAACGGGTGCATTCCCACGCCGGGCAGGGTGAATAACTGTACGACCGCCCTCGCCGAACGGAGCTGGGGCTCGATCAAGATGATAAAAAGGAGGTAGGCCCGACCGGCCGGCCCCGCCGAAGTAACGAGAGTCAGTTCCATCCCCCCGGCGGCCGGCCCTGTTGCCTTTTCAGTTTACCGGCGATCATCCGTGTGCTAGCGTTTCTATTATGAAGGACTCCGAAAAGCAGGAAAACGAGGCCGCCCCGACCGCCGCCGATGCCAGGGTACTCAACCGCTGCTGGGAATACCTCTCGTGCGGAAACTCAGACTGTCCGGCCTACGGACAGGAGGAATCGCCCTGCTGGGAGGTCACAGGACACCGCTGCGGCGGCAGGGTATTCGCCCGCCTCGAGGAGAAGCTGATCCAGTGCTGCTTCAAGTGCCCGTTCTTCAAACAGCTCAAGGAGAGGGTCAAGGGACGCAGGTGGGCCGATATTACGCTTCTCGAGACACTCGAGGACGCCTTGATCCGATCTTCAAAGTACTCCACAAAGGTCGAGGATCTCTACATGGAGGTAATCAGGCGAAGCAAGCTGATGAACCTCCTCGGCGAGGTGAGCAAGATCATCGCCAGGCTCGACAAAGAAGAGGATATCATCCTGGCCATCCTGACGGTCACCACGGCGCGGGAGGGGCTCGGGTTCAACAGGGCCTTCGCATTTCTCAGAGGTGAGGAATACAATCTCCTGCGCGGGAAGTACGCCCTCGGACCTTCGTCTCCCGAGGAGGCCGAGTCGATATGGAGGATCCTCGACAGGGACAGCGAAGCCTCGCTCGAGAAGCTCGTCAGCAAGGGACAGAAGCTCCATTATCTGCGCAACAGCCCGCTCACGAAGGTCACCCGCCGGCATGCCATATCGCTCGACGACCGGGACGGTATGATAGCGCACGGGATGGACGAGGTCCGGTTCCTATCGAGCAGGGACCTCGGGTCCACCGGCGACAGGGAGATCGCCAGCGCACTCGGCCTCGAGGACTTCTGCGTCATCCCGATCGCCACCATCGAGGACAGGCTCGGCCTCCTGATCGTTGACAACATATTCACCGGCAAAGAGGTGACCGCCGAGGATGCCCATCTGTTGGAGATGGTCGTAAGTCACGCTACAACATCGCTTCGTGCGGCACAGTTAAAGGAATCTCTAGGGAAGAACGTAGAGAGCCTAAAGGCGACATACCGGAAGCTCAAGGCAAACGAAGAGAGGATGCTCAGGGCGGAGAGGCTGGCGATATCGGGTGAGCTGACATCTTCGGTACTCCACGAGATCAAGAACCCGCTCGTAGCGATAGGCGGATTCGCGAGGAGTCTCTGGAACAGCGGGAATTTCAACGAGAAGGACCGGGAAAAGGTCGAAATAATCATGCTCGAGGCGGAGAGGCTGGAGAACTTCCTCGGGAACTTCCAGTCGAATGTGACCAGGTTGAAGCTCGAGGACAGCAACATCAACCAGATTGTCGAGGACGTCTGCCAGCTGCTGCAGAACGACTTCTCCGAGCGTAACATCGAACTGCTGAAGAGCTTCATGCCCGGGCTGCCCGGCTGCCGTATAGACCAGGTGAAACTCCACGAGGCCTTTCTCAATATCCTGACGAATGCCATAGAGGCGATCGGGAACGATGGCAGGGTATGGGTGAAGACCTGGGCCGGCGGGAGCGAGGGCCTGCTCAACGTCGAGATCACCGACAACGGAGGAGGGATATCGAAGGACAAGATAGCGAGGATCTTCACCCCGTTCTACACCACGAAGGAGGACGGCTCGGGGCTCGGGCTGGCATTCGTCCACAGGATAGTTCGCGATCACGGCGGCAATATCTCGGTTACGAGCAGGAAGGGAAAGGGAACGACATTCGTCATCTCCCTGCCCGCATATCCCCGGGAAGATCCGGCTCAGCCGTCCTGACGCCATCATTGACAAATCAGCCATCATCGGATAATCTACTCATCCTACCGGCCCGGTGCCGGTGATCTGCCGGAACATTCGAGGAAAGGCCTTGATGAGCGACGGAAAGGGAATAGTCATGCTCTTCACCGGGGACGGGAAGGGCAAGACCACGGCCGCGTTGGGTGCCGCGGTAAGGGCCGCCGGCCATGGGGCCGAGGTGCTCATAATACAATTCATGAAGGGAAGACTCTACGGGGAGCTCACCGCCGTAGAGAAGCTCGACAACCTCACTATCGAGCAATACGGCAGGGACGAGTTCGTAGATCCGAAGGATCCCGAGAAGATAGACGTCGAGCTCGCCGAAAAGGGATGGGCGAGGGCGCTCGAGGCAGTTGCCTCCGATCCGCCGTCGCTGCTCGTGCTCGACGAGATAAACATCGCCGTATCGTTCGGGCTCATCCCCCTAGAGTCCGTCGTCGATTTTGTCAGGAACCGGCCCGACGGGCTGGACCTGATACTGACCGGCAGGTACGCCGCCAGGGAGCTGATAGATATCGCCGACACGGTGACCGAGATGAAGGAGATCAAGCACCACTACAACGCCGGCGTTCAGATGAGGAAGGGGATAGAGTACTGACGATGGCCGAGCGTCCAGGAATAGAAAGGCTGCTCGAGCTCTTCGCCGAGGGAAAGGTCGCCGCTGCGGCGCGCCTGATCACGATCCTGGAGAACGGCGGCGAGGATGCAGAACGCGTTCTCGACAGCGTCTTCCACAAGACCGGCGACGCGTACAGGATCGGTTTTACCGGGCCTCCCGGTGCCGGCAAGAGTTCTCTGCTCAACAGGCTCACCGGAAGGTTCCGCGAGAAGGACCACAGGATAGGGATCATAGCGGTCGACCCTACGAGCCCCTTTACCGGCGGAGCGTTCCTCGGCGACAGGATAAGGATGCAGGCGCACTCGGAGGACCCCGAGGTATTTGTCCGCAGCCTCGCCAGCAGGGGGAGCCTCGGTGGCATATCGAACTGCACCGACGAGGTCATCGACCTGATGGATGCCTTCGGAAAGGACATGGTGCTGATAGAGACAGTCGGTGTCGGCCAGTCGGAGCTCGAGATAGCGGAGAAGGCACACACCGTAGTAGTCGTGCTCGTTCCCGAGTCGGGCGACGGGATCCAGGCGATGAAGGCGGGACTGATGGAAATAGGCGACGTTTTCGTGATGAACAAGGCCGACCACGAGGACGCCGAAAGCGCCGCCAGAGAGATACAGGATACGTTGAGGCTGAAGGATATCCCGGCAGGTGAGTGGGAGCCCAGGGTCATACTTACCTCTGCGCGCGAGGACACGGGGATCGGGGAACTGGTGGAGGCGATAGAGGAGCACCGCCGCTATCTCGAGGCGGGCGGGCATTTCGCGGGTATAAGAAGAAAGATACTGCGCTCGAGAGTGCGCAACGCACTGATGGACAGGATGGAGAGACGGCTCCGGCAGAGCGCCGGGGTAAGGGATCTCCTCGAGCAGCGGATGGAATCGGTATATAAAGGGGAGATATCGCCGTACAAGGTCGTAAGGGAACTCGAGGAACTCGTCAGTATACAGTGACCGGCAGGAGAAGAAAAGGCGATGGACAGGAAAAAATACGAGGACAGGAAGAAGAGATACTTCGACACGCTTTCCGGATGCGGTTGCCAGGATATCGAGTACACGACCGTCTCCGGAGAGGAAGTGAAGGAGCTCTACACACCCGATGATATCGAGGGATTCGATTACAACGAAGAGCTCGGTTTCCCCGGGCAGTATCCCTACACGAGGGGCGTCTACCCGAACATGTACCGCGGGCGGTTCTGGACACAGCGGCAGTTTGCCGGATTCGGCACTCCGAAGGACACGAACGGCAGATATCACTACTTGCTCGACCACGGCCAGATGGGACTGTCGGTCGACTTCGACATGCCGACGATAATGGGATACGACTCAGATCACAAACGTTCCGAGGGAGAGGTCGGTCGCTGCGGGGTGGCGATCGATTCGCTGAAGGATATGGAGCTCCTCTTCGACGGGATCGATCCCGGCGCGATAACGACCTCGATGACGATCAACGCGCCCGCGTCGATCATGCTCGCATTCTATCTCTGTGCGGGGGAGAAGAAGGGGACGGCGTTCGAAAAGATGGGTGGTACGATTCAGAACGATATCCTCAAGGAGTACATCGCGCAGAAGTCGTGGATATTCCCACCCGAGGAGTCGATAAGGATCATCACAGACATCCTCGCATTCTGCACCGACCACGTTCCGAGATGGAACACGATATCGATCAGTGGATATCACATCCGCGAGGCCGGATCGACCGCAATCCAGGAGCTTGCCTTCACGCTGGCCGACGGGTTTGCCTATGTCGAGGCGGGGATCGCTGCGGGACTGGATGTCGACAAGTTCGCGCCGAGGCTCTCCTTCTTTTTCAACGCGCATCTCGATTTCTTCGAGGAGATCGTCAAGTACCGCGTTGCCCGCAGGATCTGGGCAAAGAGGATGAGGCAACAGTACGGGGCGAAGGACCCCAAGTCATTGCTGCTGAGATTCCACACGCAGACGGCCGGGTGCTCGCTGACCGCACAGCAGCCTGAGAACAATATCGTGAGGACTGCGTTTCAGGGTATGTCGGCCGTGCTCGGTGGCACGCAGTCGCTGCACACCAACTCGATGGACGAGGTACTCGCGCTGCCTTCGGAGAAGGCGGTCCGCATCGCTCTGCGTACGCAGCAGCTCATCGCCTACGAGACCGGTGTGATCAACACTATCGACCCACTCGCGGGGAGTTATTTCATCGAGGCGAAGACAACCGAGATGGAAGAGGCGGCCGAGGAATATTTTCATAAAATTGACGAGCTCGGTGGAGTGGTCAAGGCGATCGACAGGGGATTCTTCCAGAGGGAGATCCAGAAGTCGGCGTATGAGTATCAGAAGGCCGTTGAGGCGGGGCGGAAGGTGATCGTCGGAGTCAACCGCTTCAGGCTGGAGAATGAGGAGATCGATATACCGCTCCTGAGGATAGACGAAGAGGTGGAGAGGGAGCAGAAGAAGGCGGTCCAGGATGTCCGCGAAGCCCGGGATAACGACAAGGTATCGAGGGAACTCGAGCGCCTCAGAGCAGCGGCCGAAGGGACGGAAAACCTCATGCCGGTGATAATCGACTGCGCGCGCTGTTACTGTACCGAGGGAGAGATAACAGATACGCTGAAGGGCGTGTTCGGCGAATACATAGAGCCGCTTTTCATATAACGGGCGCGTTGCCCGGAGGAGGATTCCGAGATGGCGAGAAAAGTCAGGGTGTTGATAGCCAAACCCGGACTGGACGGACACGACAGGGGAGCGAAGGTCGTTGCAAACGCCCTCAAGGATGCCGGCATGGAGATCATTTACACCGGGCTTCATCAGACGCCCGAGATGATCGCCGAATCGGCCGTCCAGGAGGATGTCGACATCGTAGGCCTGAGCATCCTGTCGGGAGCGCACATGACGATGTTTCCCAGGATCATGGAACTGATGAAGGAAAAGGGAGCGGAGCACATCCTGATCTTCGGTGGCGGGATCATCCCGGCCGAGGATATGGATAAGCTCGAGGAGATCGGAGTTGCCCGGATATTCGGTCCGGGAACGGACACAGGAGACATCGTTACGTTTATAAGGGAAAGATTTCCGGAAGAGTAGGCACGACAAACAGTGCAAAGGAAGGAGCTGTCGATGAGCGAAGTCGTAATCGCCGGAGCGGTACGTACTGCTATAGGAAGATTTCAGGGAGGCATGTCCTCCTTCAAGGCCCAGGAGCTCGGAGCCATGGCAGTGGCTGAGGCCGTAAAGAGAGCCGGAGTCGATCCATCGATCGTCACCGAGGTCATCATGGGCAACGTGATCGGTGCAGGACTCGGTCAGAATCCCGCCCGGCAGGCGGCTCTCGGCGCCAAACTGGATTTCGCCGTTTCGGCCATGACCGTCAACAAGGTCTGCGGGTCGGGACTCAAGGCGGTAGTACTCGGCACTCAGGCGCTCAAAC
>JAUWMD010000224.1 GCA_030613345.1 Candidatus Krumholzibacteriota bacterium | reverse complement strand
GGGCAGCTGACGGTGCACGCTCTGCATCGGGAACATACGACGAGACCCCTGCCCGCGGCTATCTCATCCAGCGTCGCCCTGGCATGATGGAAGTTGGCATACTGCGCCGCGTACATGTGCGTCCTCATCAGGGTCGGAACGTCGACACCCGCCGGGCATTCGCCCAGGCAGATATCACACTGCCTGCAGTATCCCATCCCGACCTTGAGCTTGCAGTCACCGAGAAGGCATTTCTCCTTCTCATTGAACTCGAGGTTATACGCAATATCGAAATCTTCCTTCATGTGCTCGAACGTCGTGTACCCGGGAATCGCCGTGGTGATGTTCTCGTTCCTCATCACCCACCTGAGCGCGGCCTGGTTGATCGTAGTGCTGTCGTAGTCAGCTATGCCTTCGGGCAGTGGGAAGCGCCTGCCTCCGACCTGTGTCTTCATCGCGATGATCCCGATCCCCTTCGCGGCGGCCTTTTCGATCGAGGTCATCAGCTCACCGTAGTCGGCCATCGTCATATTGAACGCGGTCAGGACCACGTCGTACCAGCCCGTCTCCGTGACCGCGTCGATCACCTCAGGCATGTTCTTGTGAGTGGAAACGCCGGTGAACCTCGCCCTCCCGCTTGCGCGGATCTCCTCCATCGCATCATGGACCGCTTCGTTCCTCACGAATTCGGCAGAGTCAACGTTATGCACGTAGAGGATGTCCACATGATTCATCTGCAGCCTCTTGAGGCATTCGTCGATCTGGATGCGAATCTTGCTTTGGGTTTCGTCTGCAGTGTCTCCCACGCGCATGTTCGGCGTGTATATCTTCGTGGCGATGACGACGTCGTCCCTCACGCCCATCTCCCTGATGACCTCGCCGACCATTCTCTCGTTCTTGCCGCCCATGTAGTAGGCAGCCGTGTCGAAATGCCTGAAGCCCATCTCGTACGATGCCCTTACAACCTCGGGATTGTTCGCATTCATCACGCCCATGCTCACGATGGGAATCCCGATTCCCGTCTTTCCGAGCTTGCGCGTGATGATCTTCCCCTTCTTCCTCCCCTCCTCTTCCTTCTTTTTCGGAGCGGTGCCCGCGTGGGCCAGGCCAGCGATACCGGCTCCAACGAGGCTCCCTGCGGCAGCGGTTATAAATCCCCTTCTGGTCAGGCCGCTCTTTCTCTTTTCCACGATCGCCTCCCTCGTCGAAAGAATTATTGAATCCACCCGATAATGGAGTATACATCAAAACAGGCTTTCTGTTTACGCAAAATCCTGGTGGAGGTAACTGATGAAAAGCGGGATATTTACGAAGGTGATAGCGAGACGGCCACCACTGTCGCTCGGCGGTGGGATAACTGCAGCCGGTCTCGGCAGCCCGGATCCGCGGCTGGCCCTCATCCAGCACGAGGCTTACTGCGAGGCGCTCCGCTCGTGCGATGTCGAGGTGATCCTGCTCGATGCCGCCCCTGAGTTCCCCGACTCTACGTTCGTCGAGGATACGGCGGTCATCGCCGGTGGCCGCGCTGTAATCACCAGGCCGGGGCACCCGTCAAGACTCGGCGAGGCTGAACTGATCGAGCCGGTCCTGTCCCGTTACCTCGAGATAGACAGGATCACACCTCCGGGCAGGCTCGACGGAGGCGACGTCCTCGAGATCGACGACCTTATTCTCATCGGGCTCTCGGAAAGGACCGACGCCGAAGGCGCCGCACAGCTCTGCGGATTCCTTGAACACGATGGATTCTCCTGCGGGAACGTTCCGGTCGCAGGCGGCCTCCATCTGAAATCAGGAGTCAGTTACCTCGGCAATGGTGTCGTCCTGGCCGATATTACTACGGCCGGCATCTTGCCTCTCTCCGGACTGGAAGTGATCACCGTCGCCGACGGTGAGGAATACTGCGCAAACTGCATCACTGTCAACGGACGGATACTATTTCCCTCCGGCTTCCCGAGGACACGCGACATCCTCGCATGCACGGGCCTCGAGATCATCGAGCTCGATATGTCGGAATTCCGGAAGATGGACGGCGGGCTCTCCTGCCTCTCCCTCAGGATGAATATATGAAGGGATTTACGCCGGTTCTTTCCCCCTCTCGGACAGCATGTAGAGAACGGGGACCACTATCAGCGTCAATATCGTCGACGCAAGCAACCCGCCGATTATAGTCCACCCCATCACTCCCCACATGTCGCCACCGGCCAGGGTCAGCGGCAGGAGCCCGCTGATCGTCGTGGCAGTGGTAAGTATGATCGAGTTGTTGATCGCTATACCCATCAGGCTAGTCAGGCCGATGCTGACGTAGCGGCCGATGTCGAAAGCTTCCGTTATCGCCTTGCACTTCCTGTACTTGTTCTGGACCACACCGGTCGTCTGGCCCCACAGCACGATCGCCATCTTGACCGGGTCGATATCCCGCCTGACGGTCCCGTCCTCGATCCCGATTTTCAACGCGTCGATCAGAATGATCATAGGATCGTTCTTGACGATCTTCTCCACCCCGTGGAACTCGTACCTCAGAAGAGCATCGAAATTGTCTCCGTGCTCCCTGGAGAAACGTATGTATGCGGCGCCGATCGCCTTCGTCTTCTCGACCCCAGTTCTATAAATTATTCAATAACAGGTAGAAATGACGCCGCATGAGGTATGGTGAGCATCTGCCCGGCAGGTATCCCATCGAGCAGGGAAGCCGTTTCCTCGACTCTCCAGGAGCCGAATCCGAACCTCCCGAGAGAATCAGCAGGCAATTCGGAGAGGACCTTTACATCTATTCTCCCCGTTATCCCGTGGATCGACATCGCCGCCTGGGAATTGAGCGTATATCGCCTCGAGACCCTCGATGGCACCTCATCCCTGCCACGCAAGAAATCGTCCTCGAGCGATTCGGAGCCGATACCCTCGGGACAGGCCGCCGCCATGAGCAGAAGACCGCCGTCCTCGACGGCGAGCGATGCGTGCCTGATCGCCTTGTGGGCCTGGAGCAGGTTGATGTCCTTCGGCAATCCCCCGGCCGACGCGATTACGACCCTCCGGCTGCTGTCGAGAGGCAGGGTGTATTCCTCCCTGAGCTTTTCTGAGGCAATTCGGTGCGCAGCGTCGATGTCGCCGGCACTGATGAATACCGGCTCCCCTCCCGCTCCGGCGACCGCACATAACATAAAAACTGGCGCGGGCAGCATCGACGCCCCCTCGATCATGTCCTCGTGAACGGGATTACCGTTGAGGACTCCGGTCTCGCACCCGGCGGAGAGTCCTTCGGCAGGATCCTCACGCAGCGATCGCCTGTGATTGGCCAGGATCGTCTCCTCGCCCGAGATCCCCGGCAGGATCAACTTCCTCCCGCCCCCGAATCCGGCAAAGTAATGAAATGACACTGCGCCGACGCCGACGACCAGCGCCGATTCCACCACTTCCCTGTTGAAGAGACAGCGCGTGCCGAACGATGTCGTGCCCACCTCGACGAGTGAGGATGCATCGCGGGCATCGTGCCGGATGATGCTGTACCTGCCGGCGACCGCCGCCCCGAGCTGCGTCTCGATCTCTGCGGTCGACTGGCACCGGTGCATGCCGCCGGCGATGTAGATGGTGGTCCTCTCATATCCCGCTCCGTGTCTCTCGAGATATTCCAGGGCGGGGACAAGGATCGCCGCCGCCGTTTTACCCCTCGTCAGGTCCGATACCAGGACGGCGACACGCCCCGAAGAGGGGATAAGATCCGAAAGTGGCCCGCATCCTTCGGGTTCTTCGAGCGCCTGTTTGACCGACAATGATGTATGGTGAAGAGGATCGGGAAATGCACGGCCGGCGGTTTCCGGCACAGGTCCCATGGGAAGCGGGACTTCGATCACCGAGTCTCCGTAAGGAAGTACGATCGAATGCATGTTCGTGTGACGCCGGGATCAGGCGCCGTTGGGGACTATATGTGTGCCGACCTCGCCCTCGACCGATTCCCTGAGTGTCGCGGCGTGCGTGATGATCGCCGACTGCCCTCCGGCCTCGACGAAATCGATGGCTGCCCTGATCTTCGGCCCCATGCTGCCGGCGGGGAACTCGTATGCCTCGTACAGCTTTCGTATCTCGGAGACTTCTATCTTTCCGAGCCCTTTCTGCCCCGGTTTTCCGAAATCTACGTATACCTGCTCGATATTCGTGAGGATTATCAGCTTTTTCGCGCCGATACCCGATGCCAGCGTTGACGCGGCCCGGTCCTTGTCGATGACCGCATCTACGCCCTCGAGCTTCCCGTTCCTGCGGACCACGGGTATACCGCCCCCGCCGACGGCGATCACCACCACTCCCTGCGCGAGAAGGCTCGAGATGACCCCGACCTCCACGATCTCACGCGGTGTAGGGCTCGGTACGACGC
>JAUWMD010000212.1 GCA_030613345.1 Candidatus Krumholzibacteriota bacterium | reverse complement strand
CCCAGAAGGCGGGTCCGGTGAGGCCGGCGCACCGCGACATCGGAGAGGGCGGATTCATACCTCCGCTTGTATACATGCATAACGTGCAAGCGACACCCCGGCAGATCATGATGATGCCGCAGGCGCCCATAGCCTGGGACTGGCGGACGAGCGGGGATGTGACTTCGGTAAAGGACCAGAATCCCTACGGCACCTGCTGGGCGTTCTCCACGATCGGCTGCCTCGAATCTGCCCTGCACATACAGCGCGGACTTACCCGAGACTACTCCGAGTACAATGTAGTTTCCTGCGCCGATAACCACTTGTACGACCTGTACGGATACGATTGCAACGTCGGCGGAAACGCCGTCATCGCGGCGAACTACCTCTCACTGCTCGGCGCGATAAACGAGTCCATCGACGGCTACCCCGGCACCTGCCGCTGGATGACAGGCTGCCAGGACGCGACCCCGTACCTGCAGCTCAACGTCAAGGAATTCCGCATAATAACGGGAAGCCCGCCCGTCACATCACTCGGCAACGAGGCGATCAAGAACGCCGTAATGACATACGGGCCCGTAATAACCGCGATGTACTGCAGCTGGCCGGAGTTCAATGGCTACGATACAGACACCTGCCTCACCTACTCCGGGTCGCAGAATCCCAATCACAGCGTTCTGATAGTCGGCTGGAACGACACTCTCTGCGGCGGCACGGAAGGAGCCTGGATAGTGAAGAACTCCTGGGGCGCCTCGTGGGGAGACGCCGGCTATTTCTATTTAAAGTACGGCCACGCCAATATCGGATCCTACTCGAGCGTGATCACCACGTACAAGTTTCACGACGACCGCGAGAAAATCTACTACCTCGACGAGTACGGATATAACTATTGGGGCGGCTGGCCGGATGATACCGACTGGGGAATGATAGAGCATACTCCTGACTGGAGCGGCTTCCTTCATGCCGTAGACATCTGGACGACATCGAATCCCTGCAACTACCGGATCATGGTATACGATGATTTTTCGGGCGGCAGCCTTCAGAATCTTCTCGGCGGACCATACGACGGCTCGTTGCAGGAAGCGGGGTTTTACAGCATCGACCTTCCCGAATCGATAGACGTCGTGTATAACGACCCGATATTCATAGCTATAAGGTTCAACACACCAGGCACGAGTCACTGCCTGCCGCACGACAGCTACGGACCGATGGAAACAAACCGGTCGTGGGGCAGCAACAACGGTACTGTCTGGGAAGCCCAGGACCAGGGAGATAACAATTTCGGAGACCTCTGCATCCGCGGCCGCGTGATGCCCGAATGCAACCTCGACGTTCCGCAACTCGACATCAGGATAATCGGGACCGAGGTCGTGACGCTGGGAATGAATGACTTCGACCGGTTCTGGGTCGAGGTGGCAAACCGCGACGACGTTCCCGGCATACTATTCGATCCTGCCCCCGATCTCTACCCATACACCCCGGACAATTCCCGGGGCAGATTTGAGATCCAGAACGCGTACGACTGGGCGGCGCTGAAGGAATTCGGCGAGCTCGATTCGTCCGACGAGCTCGACAGCCTGTACTTCGATATCTGGACCGCCGTGTCGCCGCCAGATTCGATAGTGCTGATGCTGCAGGACAGGCGGTGCTATGTCAGCTACGGCTCCAGCACCGCCCGCGTCCCGGCGACGACCTGCGGACAGCCCGTTCTCGTCGAGGCCGGCTATAACGAGGTGTCGTGGAACGATCCATTGTGGGAGATCGAAGCCGGACTGGAGAACACAGGCATACGAATAGCTTACAATATCTCGGCGGTCATGAAGGACGGCCCCCCGTGGCTGTCCATCGTCGATTCGACGGCCGTCTACGGCCTGATGCCTCTCGACATGATCGAGTTCGGAGATGGCGACACGTACACACTCGACATGACTACATACCCGGGCGGGGCGTTCACCGTGACACTCGATATCGAGTTCGAGGACGTATGCGGCACGCCGTACCAGGTAGACCTGTCGCTCGAGCTGGAGCACGAGACGACCGGGACCGATACGCCGCCGATCGACCGCGTGAAACTCGCGCAAAACTACCCCAATCCGTTCAACCCGAACACGACGATCCGATACGAGCTGCCGAAGGGGTGTCACGTCAGGCTCGCCGTCTACGATGTGGCCGGGAGGCTTGTGAGCATTCTGGTCGATGAGGAAAAAGCGGGCGGGACACACGATGCCATATGGAACGGAACGGATTCCGGTGGATCGTCCGTCGCCTCGGGCATCTACTTCTACAGGCTCGATGCGGCCACGACGGCCATCACGAAGAAGATGGTGCTTCTCAGGTGATGCAGGCATCGAGGAAGGATCCCCGGTCGACCTGTCCCTTGAGGGCGATCGTCTCGTCATTCGCCCCATCCATCCTGTGAAATACGATTTGAGAGAAATGCTCTCCAGCGTATGCGATGACAATATCCACGAAGAAATCTCGACAGAGAACAGTGAGGGCCGGGAGATATAGTATTTGCAAAGATACAACCTTTACTGATAGATGATTAGGCAGCGGTTTGATGAATTTCCCGACCGGCCGAAAGGCCAGACAGCGATGATAGGCAAGAAGATATCTCACTACACGATCCTTGAGAAGCTCGGCGAGGGCGGGATGGGGATCGTGTATCTTGCCGAGGACACGAAGCTGGGCCGCAAGGTCGCGCTGAAATTCCTCTCCCGCCGAATGGCTCTGCCCGATGACGCGCACAGGCGCTTCATCCACGAGGCGCAGGCCGCCGCATCTCTCAACCACGCCAACATATCGACGATTTACGAGATCGAGGATTCCGACGAGGGCCCCTTCATCGCGATGGAGTATATCGACGGCGAGAACCTCTCCGAGCGGATAGCCGGCGGGCCTCTCCCGATCGAAGACGCGCTCGAGCTCACCATCCAGATCATGAAAGGGCTCAACCAGGCGCACGAGCAGGAGATCGTCCACCGCGACATCAAGTCGGCGAACATCATGATAAAGCGTAACGGAACGGCTAAGATCATGGATTTCGGGCTGGCCAAGCTGGCCGATCGCACGCGCCTCACGCGTGAGGGCACCGCCCCCGGAACAGTCGCCTACATGTCTCCCGAGCAGGCCCAGGGAAAGGACGTCGACAGGCGGAGCGACATCTGGTCCGCAGGCGCAGTTCTCTACGAGATGCTGACCGGCCGCCAGCCGTTCGCCGGCGAGTACGAGCAGGCGATCATCTACTCGATCCTCAACGACAAGCCTCCCGCTCCGACCTCGGTCCGCACCGGTGTACCGATGGAACTCGAGCGGATCACTCTCAAGGCATTGAGCAAGGATCCCGATGAGAGATACCAGCATGCCGACGGCATGATCTCCGACCTGCGGGCGCTGAGGAGAAAGAACCTGGAGGGCAGCACCCGGATCAGTACCAAATCAACTGCCGAATCCCCGGCAGAACATGCCGGCGTTCAGAGAACGGCAAAAAAGCAACCGCACAGGCTGCGCGGGATCGGTATAGCCGCTGGCGTAATAGCGGCACTGCTTATTGTGCTCTTTGTGATCAGGCCCCTTTTCTTCGGTTCCAGGCTGGTCGCCGGACAGAAACCGATCGCAGTGATCAGCTTCCAGAACCGTACGGGTGACGCCTCGTATGACTATCTCTCGGCTGCCATTCCGAATCTATTAATAACAAGTCTCGAGCAGTCTCAGCAGCTCCAGGTGATGACGTGGGAACGAATGAACGATCTTCTCACCCAGCTGGGAAGACCGAGGACCGAGACGATCGACAAGGAGCTCGGATTCGAGCTGTGTAAGCTCGACGGCATTGACGTCGTGGTGGTCGGCAGCTACATCAAGGCCGGAAATTCTTTCGCCATCGAAGCGAAGGTGATGGACGTCAAAACAAAGGAACTTCTGCAGACGGCCAGCACGAAGGGTGACGGAGTCGAGAGCATACTCGACAGCCAGATAGACGAACTGAGCAGGGATATCACAAAAAACGTCTCTGCCTTCCAGTTGCCCGAGATTGCCGAACCGGTGATGGAGATAACGACACATTCGATGGAAGCGTATAACTATTTTCTCAAGGGCAGCGAGTACTGGATCAGGTTCTACTACCGTGACGCCGAGATAAACCTGGAAAGGGCGCTCGAGATCGATTCGACTTTCGCCACGGCATACCTCTACCTCGCCTTCGTCAAATCCAGACTCCTGGAAATTGCGAAAGCCGACAGCCTGATCACTAAAGCGAAATATTATTCCAGCAGGACCACCGAGAAACACCGCCTCTTTATAGAAGCCAACTACGCCAATAGGATGGAGAAGGATCCGGATAAGGCAATATCGATCATGGAAGAACTGGCGAAGAAATATCCCAGGGAAAAAAACGCGTATCTGATGATGGCGATCTGGTTGAGGGGCCAGGGAAAAAACGAGGAAGCGACAGAAGCTCTGAACAAGGCCCTCTCTCTCGATCCTGATTTCGGTTATGCCGTAAACTATATGGGATATATCCTCCTGGACATGATGGACTACGAGAAGGCCCTGAAATATTTCAAGCGCTACGCATCCCTGAATCCCGGCGACCCCAATCCCTATGACTCGATGGCCGACTGCCTCTACCGGATGGGCCAGATAGACGAAGCGATGGCCAGCTTACGGAGAGC
>JAUWMD010000067.1 GCA_030613345.1 Candidatus Krumholzibacteriota bacterium | reverse complement strand
CTGCCCGCTGTATGTTCATGTAGACGACGGGGTCGACTCGCTGAGCTGCGCGGAGTGCGTCCTCAGTTTTGATTCGACTGTCGTCTTGCTTGTTTCAGCCCGTAAGGGACCGCTTTTCAACGAGGCGCTCTTTCCGGTATTCTTCGTTCCGGACGCGCCGTCGGCGGATACCATTTCGGTAGCCGCCTGCGTGCTGGGATACCGCTCGTACATCATCCCGCCGGGAAGCCTCTTCGAGATCACCTTCGAGGCGCTGGCACTCGGCGCGACGGATATCGGGATCGAGCGTATCTCGGTACTCGATATCGACAGGAATCAGCTTGATGAGAATATCGGGCAGCCGGGCAGGATAATCGTCACCACACAGACCGGCGGGACGGTCCCGCCTGTGGAGGGGGGACGGCTTTCCAACTATCCCAACCCGTTCAATCCCGCGACGACGATCGTGCTCGAGCTTCCGGCAGGAAGCGGGGACGGTCGTTCGACGGAGATCGACATATACGACACAGCCGGCAGGACGGTGCGCAGGCTCTTCAGCGGAGCCGCCCCTGCGGGACGAAGCGAAATCCACTGGGATGGTACGAGCGATGCGGGCTCGGCCGTCAGCTCCGGGCTCTATATGGCGGTCTCGAGGACGGGACCGCTGAGACTGGAGAGAAAACTCGTACTGATCCGGTAGCATCGGGAGAAGAATATGACCTCTATCAAATACATGGTCCTGTTTGTGGCAACATTCGCCCTGTTGATGTCGGCCGGTCCGGCCACAGCCGATGAACTCTGCTTCTCGCCGGCCGACACGTTGATCCTCACCTTCGACCCATTTCCCGTTCACGTGATGGTCGACGATATCGAAAGCATCATGGGATACGACATATCGGTATCTCTCACAGGGGACCTGTGCGTGATGGTCGTGAACGTTATCGAGGGGACACTGCCCGGCAGCATGGGCGACCCGACCTTCTTCAGGTGGCTCAATCCGGGGGAAGCCGGTTCGATATCGGTCAACGGCTCCGTGCTCGGGACGACCGTCGACGGCCCGGGTATCCTCTTTACCATTTACTTCCAGGCGCTTTCGCCCGGTGTCGCCTGGCTCGACTTCTCCTCTTCCGACCTGAGGAACGGCGTGAACGAGAGTCTCCCTCACAACAGGGACAAACGGGCGAAGATCACGGTCGACGAGGTGATTTCCACCGACGAGACTTCCTGGGGAGCAATAAAGGCGATCTGCCGCGAACGATGATGCGTGCCGGTGACGCCTTTTCATCTCCATTCCCGCCGCCCCTTCAATGTTGACCTCTCATGGGTCATTTGCTAACTTGCTAATGCTGTTTTTGAACTGCCGCCTTCCCATATATGCCGGGAGGAATTTCTTTGAATATCCATGACAAGGCGTGTGGAATTGTCTCCATCGCCGCCGTCGCCGTAATCGCGATCGTCCTCGCCGCCGGGCCCTGCCGGTCGGGTGAAAGCGAGGATTTCCGCTTCGCGAAGAGGCTGCAGCGCGACAAGATGTTCGTCGCCGCAGCGGAGGAGTTCATCCGGTTCTCGGAAAAACATCCGGCAAGCGGTCTTCGCGCCAAGGCCCTCTTCTCGGCCGGCGAATGCTGGATGCAGGCCGGGCGGGCGAACGACGCCCTGTCCGCATTCGAGAGGCAGCTTACGGACTATCCCGGGGACGAGAACTCCTGCAAGGCGAGGTTCTATCGCGGGACGATTCTCAAGGCCCTGAAGCGTTTCAGGGAGGCAGCCGACGAGCTGATGATCATACCCGAGACTTCCGGGAGCTGCCCCCTCGAGGGCAGGGCCCTTCTCGAGGCGGGGGAATGCCTCATCGCGGCCGGCGATTCACGCGAGGCGGTGACCGTTCTCAGGCGGGCCTCCGATCCGGCGAGATACCCTGATCAGGCCTCGAGGGCGGGATACAGCCTGGCGATCGCGCTGGTGAACACCGGCAGGGACCTCGAAGCGGAAAAGATACTGAAGGAAACGGTCGACAGGTACCCGATGTCGCCGATGGCGGCACTGGCCATTATGAAGCTCGGCGACAGGGCCCTCGCAAGAGGCGAATCGGCCGAAGCCGCCCGGTATTTCAGGCAGGCCGCCGACGACTACAGGGAGGATTCCCTCCGCGAGAAGGCTCTCTCGAAGCTGCTCGAAGCCGCTCACCGGGCGGGCGACGAAAAGACGGTACTGAAAACGGCCGATGAATACATAAAGCTTTTTTCCGAAGGCGCCGGGCGCCTGAGGGCATATACGCTGGGGATAAACGCCGCCCGAGATCTCGGAGAGCGGGACAGGGCGATCTCGATGATCGATTCGTGGCGGGCAGAGGAAGGGTACTTCGATCCCGACGGCGGATTGAGCCTGATGAGGGCCTCGCTGCTCGAGGAGAAGGGAAAGACCGGAGACGCGCTCGCCGAGCTCGGGAGATTCAGGCGGGCGTACCCCGCATCGATACTTCTCGTCGAGGCGCTCCTGCTCGAGGGACGCCTGCTTGCGAAGTCGAAGCGGTACGATGAAGCGGTCCTGAGGTACGATATCGCGCTTGCCGAGGGAGCCGGGGGCGAGGAGAGACTCGAGACGCTCGGGCGACTGGCGGAGATATCGGCCGCGCAACTCTCCGATACGCTGGCTGCTCTCAGATACTGGGGCATGATCGCCTCGGCCGACCGGGGCGGAGAGAAGGGTGAGAAAGCGCTATGGCGTTCGGCCTCCGTCAGGGAAGCCGCCGGCGACATGCGCGGCGCTGCGGCGGATCTGCGCAGGATAGAGAAGGAATATCACGGCGGTAAATATGCCTCGGAGGCGGCGGAACGGGCCATTCGGCTCGAACTGCTCGCCGGTCCCGGCGGGGATGCCGAGGGAGAGCTCGCGCGCCTCGCCGTAGACGGCTCCGTCAACGGCGGGATGCGTTATCTCGAGACGGGGAGGATCCTGCTCGTGGAAGCGGGAAGGCACCGCGAGGCGGCCGGATACCTCGAAAGGGCCCTCCAGTCCGGGTTGCCGGACGGGGAGAAGGCGAGGGCGAGGTACTACCTCGGCAACGCCCGCGCCCTCGGTTACGAGATATCGGTTGCGACAGGCAGCCCCGACGACGGACTGCGAAAGCGTGCGATCGATGAATGGTGGAAGGTCGTGCGCGAGGCTCCCGGCACGAAATGGGGGGGGAAGTCCCACCGCGCGTGGCTCGGATACAGGCTCGACGAATGGGACATCGATGGCAGGCTCAGGAGGCTCGACGAGTTCCTCGGCTATTACGGGTCGAGCGGCGGCCACTACTGGTGGGCGCAGGAGAGGAAGCTCGAATACCTCTACGACGCCTCCCCGGGCAGCGGCGACTGGGCGGCCGACAGCGCGCTGGCAGTGGCCGGACTGTTTCTCGACAACGTCTCTCCGGCGAAGGGGAAGAAGGAAGCCCTCCTCAGATCGGGTTATCTCTACAGGATGAAGGGCGAAGCGGACAGGGCCGAATCCGCCCTCGCCTCGTTCGCGGAGAGCTACCCTGACGATTACAGGACGGTCTCCGTGCTGTACGATCTCGGCGAGACCAGGTTCTCGCGGAAGGATTACAAAGGGGCGCTCGGAGCCTACGAGGCATGTCTTGCCAAAGACCCCCCGAGGCGTCTCGAGGGCAGGTGCATGCTCCGCACCGGCGACTGTTTCTACTATATGCATGAATACGGCAGGGCTGCGGAAAGGTACGCGGACCTTGCAAGGCTTGATCATCCGCCCGGGCTCGAGGACGAGGCGGCCTACAGGCAGGCGCTGGCGCTGAGACAGGCCGGCAGGGGGGACGAGGCCGATGAGATACTGCGGTCTCTCTACGAGCGGACCGATCTGTCGCCGGGTCTGCGGGCGAGGGTGCTCGAGCTCACCGGCCGCCGGATGGCAGAGACGGGCGATCACGAAGCAGCGCACGCTCTCTTCGAGGAACTGTGCCACACTCGCAGGACGTCCGGTTCGCTGATACTTCTCGCCGAGACGCTTCTCGAGCTCGGTGAATCGAAGGATGCCGTAAAGCGGTTCGATGAGGCGATCAGGCTCGAGGGCGCCGACACCTGCCGGATACTCTCCGGGAGAGCGAGGTCGTATTACGCCGCCGGCGAAACGAAGCAGGGGAACCGTGACCTCGACGGGATGATCCGGCAGTGTCCCGGCCATCCGGGCACGGCCGAGGCCCTCCTCGCCCGAGGCGGGGCGGCCGTCGCAGCGGACGACTGCGAGGGGGCGGCGGAGACGCTCGAATACCTGCGCGAGCATTACGCAGGCTCGGAGGCTGCAGCCGGAGCGCTTTACCAGCTGGCCATCTGCGATATCCGCAGGGGAGGTTATGCGGAGGCGATAGAGAGGCTCGGGCTCTTCCTCAGGGAATCGCCCGAATCGCCGATGACCGGCCAGGTATACTTCAAGCTGGCGACATCGCACTACGCGTCGGGCAGCCACAACCTCGCAGCCGCGAACTACGCCCTCGCCGCCGAATCGACGACAGACCGCGAGAGAAAATACAAGGCGATGGCGAATCTCGCCCGGGTCTACCAGGAGCTCGAGGAGTGGGAGAAGGCGGGTGATACCTGGAAGGACGTGACCGAGCGGTTCCCCGAGAGGGAAGATATCATAGAGACATTCTTCAACCTCGGATTCTGCTACAGCCAGGCGGGCGACTTCGAACTGGCCTGGGAGGTGTACAGAAGGATACCGGCCGTCGCGATCACCGAGGAGCAGCAGGGCAGGGCCCATTACTGGGCGGGGATATCGCTGAAGAATCTCGGTCGCTACGACGAGGCGGTCCGCGAGTTCCTTCGCGTTCCCTACCTGAGGACGGGCGGCATGTGGGGCGTTACCTCGAAGCTCGAGGCGGCGGTCTGCTACGAGAGGCTCGGGCGGATCGACGAGGCGAAGAGCATATACGCCCAGGTAGTCTCATTACACGGCGAGAACTCCGACTGGGGTTCGATGGCGAAGAAGTCTCTCGACAGGCTGGAGGCCGGACAGCAGCAGCCGGAAAACAACGGAGAATGATCCGGAAGTGACGGGCAGGAAGGGCGGCCGAATGGCTCGTGAAGACCTCGTTATCAGGGGCGCCAGAGAGCACAATCTCAAGAATATCACAGTGACCATTCCGCGCGGGAAGTTTGTGGTCATCACCGGCCTGAGCGGCTCGGGGAAATCCTCGCTCGCGTTCGATACTATCTACGCCGAGGGCCAGAGACGGTACGTCGAATCGCTGTCGAGCTACGCGAGGCAGTTTCTGGAGCAGATGGAAAAGCCCGACGTCGATTCCATCGAGGGTCTATCGCCCGCGATCTCGATAGACCAGAAGACTACCTCGAGGAATCCCCGCTCTACCGTGGGGACTATCACCGAGATACACGACTACCTCAGGGTGCTCTTCGCCCGGGCGGGCGAGCCTCATTGTCCAGGATGCGGACGGCCGATCAGCCGTCAGACCATCTCGCAGATAGTCGACAGGCTTGCTGCCGCCGGGGAGGGCAGGAAGCTCGTTATCATGGCCCCGGTGGTGCGGGGGCGCAAGGGTGAGCACAGGGCGCTCCTCGGGAAACTCGCGAAGGACGGGTTCACCAGGGTGAGGGTCGACGGGGAGATGCGCACCCTCGGCGAAGAGATCGTACTCGACAGGAAACGCAAACACGACATAGAGGTGATCGTCGACCGCGTGACGATCAAGCCCGGCGTCGAGAAACGCCTGGCCGATTCCGCCGAGACGGCGGCAAGGGCAGGGGACGGGATCATCATGGTCCTTCAGGGAGGTGAAGAGATCCTCTACAGTCTCGAGTACGCGTGCCCGTACTGCGGCGGCGGACTCGGCGAGATATCCCCGAGGATGTTCTCGTTCAACTCTCCCTACGGGGCCTGTCCTGCCTGCCACGGCCTCGGTACGACTAATGATTTTTCCGAGGAGCTCCTCGTGCCCGACCCGGAGCTGGGCGTCGCCGAAGGCGCGCTCGCGTCGATCGGATCACCCAAGGCGAGCTGGTTCCGGCTGAGGCTCGAGGCCCTCGCCGAGCTCCACGGGTTCTCCCTCCACAAGCCGTTCGGTAAGCTCTCGAAGAAGGTGCGCAGGATGATACTCGACGGGACCGACGACGAGATCATCGTCCAGTACGACTTCGAACGGGGGAAAGGCGAGTATTACACGAAATGGGAGGGGATAATACCGAACCTGCGCCGCCGTTACCACCAGACCCGTTCCGAGGCGATAAGACGCTGGATAGAGACGTTCATGACATCGAGCCCATGTTCCAGGTGCCACGGTGCGCGGCTCAAGCCGGAGAGCCTCTCGGTCACCCTCGGCGGCCTCAATATCGCCGAGGTGTCGTCGCTGACGATCGAGCGCGCATCGGAGTTCTTCGGATCGCTCGGCCTCGAAGGCAACAGGGCGATCATCGGCGGCCCGCTCCTGAGGGAGATCACGTCGAGGCTTCAGTTCCTGCGCAACGTAGGGCTCGATTACCTCTCGTTCGACCGCTCGGCCGGCACGCTGGCAGGCGGCGAGGCGCAGAGGATAAGGCTCGCCACGCAGATCGGATCGAAGCTCGTGGGCGTTCTCTACATACTCGACGAGCCGTCGATCGGCCTTCACCAGCGCGACAACGCCAGGCTGATCGCCACCCTCAAGGAGCTTCGCGACGCGGGCAACACGGTGATCGTCATTGAGCACGACAGGGACACGATCCTCGCCGCCGACCACGTGATCGACCTCGGGCCGGGCGCGGGAGAGCACGGCGGCGAAGTCGTCGCCGAAGGGACCCCCGGTGAGATCTCGGCGGTCGAAAGCAGCCTGACCGGCCGGTACCTCGCCAGGGAAAGATTCTTCGAATTGAAGAGCGGCAACGGGAGAGGGACGGGGGAGGCGCTCGTTCTGAGGGGAGCGCGCGAGCACAATCTTAAAAATATCACCGTCGAGTTCCCGCTCGGCAGACTTATATGCATCACAGGCGTTTCCGGCTCGGGAAAGAGCACGCTCGTCGGGGACATCCTCTACCGGGCGCTCCACAGGATATTTTACCGCAGCACGAGGCTCGCCGGCCGGCACGACGGGATCGACGGAGTCGAGCATATCGACAAGGTCATCAACATAGACCAATCCCCGATCGGCAGGACGCCGAGATCGAACCCGGCGACCTACACAGGGATCTTCGGTCCGGTCAGGGACCTCTTCTCGAAGCTCCCCGAATCTCAGGTCCGCGGCTACAAGCCGGGAAGGTTCAGCTTCAACGTCAAGGGCGGCAGGTGCGAGACGTGCAGGGGAGAGGGGATGATCAAGGTCGAGATGCATTTTCTCCCCGACGTCTACGTCCACTGCCAGCGGTGCAAGGGGAGGCGCTACAACAGGGAGACGCTCGAGGTCACGTTCAAGAACGTCAATATTGCCGAGATCCTCGAAATGACCGTTGACGAGGCGTACGATTTCTTTAAAAATATCCCTTCCGTCAGGAGGAAGCTGAAGGTGCTCAGGGAGGTCGGGCTTGGGTATATCCGCCTCGGTCAGCCAGCGACGACCCTGTCGGGCGGAGAGGCGCAGAGGGTCAAGCTCTCGTCCGAGCTTTCAAAGGTCAGCACCGGGAGGACGCTCTACATACTGGACGAGCCGAGCACGGGACTCCACTTCGAGGATGTCAAGATGCTGATGAGCGTTCTCGACAGGCTCGTCGAGAAAGGCAACACAGTGCTCGTCATCGAGCACAATCCCGATATCATAAGGCTCGCCGACTATATCATCGACCTCGGCCCGGAAGGTGGGGAGTATGGTGGCGAAGTAGTATACACCGGTTCACCGGCCGGTATCACCGGCTGCGATGGCTCGCACACGGGCGAGATGCTCAAGCGGTATGTCCGGACCGCAGACAGGAAGAGAAAACAGACCAAATCCTGACCTGTACTGGAAAGAGAGGATCAGATGGCTCTGAAGACACCCCTTTACGATTCGCACGTCGAGAGAGACGGCAGGATAGTCGAGTTTGCCGGATACCTCATGCCGGTCACCTTCGAGGGGATCGTTGCCGAGCACGAGACCGTCCGCACGAAGGTCGGCCTCTTCGACGTGAGCCACATGGGAGAGATCTTTATCACCGGGCCGGGAGCGGTCGATTTCGCCGACTACGCGGTAACGAACTCCGTCGCCAGGCTCGACGAGGGACAGATCTGCTACACCGTATGCTGCAACGAAAAGGGACACGTACTCGACGATCTGCTGGTATATAGATTTTCCGACGAACGGGTGCTGTTCGTCGTGAACGCCGTCAATGTCGAGAAGATCTTCGAGCACCTCCTGTCGATAGCGCCAGACGGCCTGAAGATCAGGGACCTCACTTCCGGTATCGGGCAGATCGCCGTCCAGGGGCCGGCGGCGAGGGATCTGCTCGTCTCGGATCCGTTCTTCTCGCGCCTTGCGGCCGGAATAAAGGAACTGGAATATTACAGGTTCTTCACCTTCGAGCACGAGGGCGCGGAGATCCTGCTGTCGAGGACCGGTTACACCGGTGAGCTCGGCTACGAGATATATCTCCCCGCGAAGATGGCGAAGCAAGTCTGGGACGGGTTGCTCGACGGGGGTGGGGAGTGCGGCGCCGCGCCTATCGGCCTCGGGGCGAGGGACACGCTGAGATTCGAACCGGGTTACTGTCTCTATGGCCACGAGCTCGACGAGGACACCTCGCCGCTCGAGGCCGGGCTCTCCTGGGTGGTGAAACTAGGTAAGGACGACTTCGTCGGCAGGGAAGCGCTGGCCGGGGAGAAGGAGGAAAAGCCGGCCCGAAAGCTGATCGGGATCGAGGTCACGGGCAAGGGGATCCCCCGGCAGGGATTCGCCGTCCATCACGATGGCGAAACGGTGGGGAAGGTGACCTCCGGCACATTCTCGCCGACGCTGAAGAAGCCGCTTGCCATGGCACTCGTTAAAAGGGCTGTACCGAAGAAGGCGGAAGGGATTACAATCGATATCCGCGGCAGGGCCGCATCCGCCGTACGAACGCCGTTGCCGTTTTACAAGGGCAGCGTGAACGACTGAATGAAACATGGAGCAGACTATCGGAACGGGGACTCTCTTTAAAAGGAAGGTGCGCGATGGTTCCTGAAGAATGCACTTACACCAAAGAACACGAATGGGTATACCACGAGGGCGGCGTCGTCGTCATCGGGATCAGCGAGTACGCAGCGACGGAGCTCGGAGATATCGTTTATATCGAGCTGCCCGAATCCGGATCGAACATCAAGCAGATGGACCCGATCGGCACTATCGAAGCGGTCAAGACGGTGGCGGAGCTTTTCTCGCCGGTGAGCGGGGAGATCATCGAGGTCAACGAGGCGATCATCGAGCATCCCGAGATCGTCAACCGAGACCCGTTCGAGGAAGGGTGGTTCATCAAGATAAAGATGACTGATCCCGGAGAGCTCGACAACCTGTTCAGCTTCGAAGAATATTCGGAATTCCTCGGCGAGCAGGAGGACTGAGAGATAACAGCAAGGAAGGTCGATGAGCTACGTTCAGAACACCGACAGTGACAGGCTCGAGATGTTGAAGGAGACAGGGGTCTCCTCCTTCGAAGAGCTGCTCGAACCGATCGATGTGAGGCTTCGAGTCGACGGCGTCCTCGCCATCGGCCCCGCAATGAGCGAGGCCGAGGTCGCCTCGAGGCTCGGCGCGCTCTCCTCGGCCAACAACCCCGCCTCGGGGATGGTTAGCTTCCTCGGGGGCGGCCTCTACGACAGGTTCATCCCCGCGACCGTGAGATACGTCCTCTCGCGGAGCGAGTTCTACACGTCTTATACCCCCTACCAGGCGGAAGTAAGCCAGGGCACCCTTCAGGCGATATTCGAGTACCAGACGATGATAGCGCGCCTCACGGCGATGGATGCGGCGAATGCCTCTATGTACGATGCCTCGACGGCGCTCGCCGAGGCGCTGCTGATGGCCGTCGCGATCAAGCGTACCGGGCGGGTCATCGTTCCGGCCGCGCTCTCCAGGAGGGTGCGGGCCGTGCTCGACAGCTATGCTGTGGGGAAGAGCGTCGTGATAGACGAGGCTCCCTTCGGCGATGACGGCACGATCGACATGGGCATCCTTGCGGAGATGCTGTCCGGGAAGACCGCTGCGGTCGTTCTGGCGCAGCCGAACTACTTCGGGCTGATCGAGGACGCTCGGGCCGTCTCCGGTATGGCGCACGAGGCCGGAGCGCTGCTCGTCGTCCTCGCCGATCCTGTGTCGCTCGCGCTTATCGAGCCGCCCGGAGAGTACGACGCCGACATAGTGGTCGGAGAGGGCCAGTCGCTCGGCATTGCCCAGAACTTCGGGGGGCCGCTGCTCGGATTCCTGGCGGCGAAGACGCCGTACCTGAGGAAATGCCCCGGCCGCCTTATCAGTGCGGCGGTAGACGTCGACGGGAACAGGGGGTACACGATGACCCTCCAGACCCGCGAACAACATATCAGGAGAGAGAAGGCGACCTCGCACATCTGCCCCAACGAGGGCCTCGTGGCCCTTGCCGCCGCGGTCTACCTCGCCACCCTCGGCGAGGACGGCTTCAGGGAGGTGGCGCTTCAGAGCGCCTCGAAGGCGAAAACCCTCTACAGGATGCTCGCGGAGGGAGGCAGGGTCGGCCTGCCGTTCGGCGAGAACTTCTTCCAGGAATTTGTTATGACCGTGCCCGGCGGCGCGGACGCGTTTGTCGCAAAGGCGAGAGCGCGCGGTGTGCTGGCGGGGATCCCGCTCGGAAAGGACTTCCCCTCGCTCGGCGGCGACGCGATCCTCATGGCGGTGACCGAGAAGCGCACGAGGGAGGACCTCGAGCTGCTCCGCGACCTGGCGGTGGGGAAGGGGGGTGCGGCATGAGCACGACGATATTCGAGAAAGGCACGGCCGGAAAGAGCGGAAGCTTCATACCGGCGAACGA
>JAUWMD010000265.1 GCA_030613345.1 Candidatus Krumholzibacteriota bacterium | reverse complement strand
GCCGGAGCGACCTCCATCTCACGCAGATCCCCGCCGCTCGTGACCGACACCCGCACTGCAGCCTCGCGCTTGCCGTCGCTGTATCTTGCGGTGACCGCGGCGGCCTGCAGAAGCTCCTCTTCCGAGGGATCGCCGATCACGCCGGTGATCGGGCCGGGATGGGCGAGGGTCGTAAGGAGGACGTTCCCTCCCCAACGGGATTCGAGGTAATTGTTCTCCAGCTCGTGCCTGCCCACGACGATCTTCACACCGCCGGAGAGGCGCAGGTGCCTCCCCATCGAGAGAAGGACTGCGTCCTCGCACGTAACGGCGGAATCGACGTGACCGGTCAGATCGAGATATTTACGAGCGTAGTTCTCGTCGGTAAGCGTGCATCCACCGGCGGGAGTGGCATAATCCTCGATACCGAGCTCTTCGGCGAGTGCCATCTGCCTCTTCCTCGACCTGCCCTGGATGTCGAGGAGCTTTTCCCTGTCGACCAGGCCTTCCTTCTCGGGCTCCGTGGCGGCGAGGAGCCTCGCGCAGAGGGGCCGCAGAAGCCTCCCCAAAAGACCGCTCTCCTTCTCGACCTGCGTCATGGCGCGCATGTGCTGCGACATCGGCCGCTGGCCGAGCACCTCGCCGGTGAAGACGAAGTCAAATCCCTCCGCTTCCATGATCTCCCTCGCCTTTCCCAGCAGGAATATTCGGCAGTCGATGCAGGGATTGATGTTCTTCCCGTATCCGAAGCGCGGGGAGGCGAGCAGTTCGAGGAATTCCCCGGAAACGTCGATGACCCGGACGGGGACACCGAGCATCGACTCGAGACTCTCCTTCTTTTCCGCGGCTATCGCTTCGATCGACAGGCCATCGCACACACGTTTTCTCAGCGTACCCGCGCCGAAGCCGTTGAGAAAGTGCAGGCCGGTTATATCGACGTCCATTTCCCTGAGAAGGGCTACGGCGAGAAGGCTGTCCAGCCCCCCGGATATCATCCCGAGCGCTCTTGCTTTCTTTTTCATAAGAGAGAAACTATAACGAACCTCGCTCTTTTGCAAGGGCGCGCCTGTATCCCTCGCAGAGAAGGTTGAAGCCGAGGCATGTGACGAAGATCATCAATCCCGGCGCGAAGGCCGCCAGGGGGGATGTACGCAGCGTCGTCCATGCCCCGTACATCATATTGCCCCATGTGGGAACGGGGGGCTGCACGCCGAATCCGAGGAAGCTCAGGGCGCTCTCGACGAGCATCGCGCCGGCCAGCCCGGCTGTCGCCGCGACGAGGACGGCGCCCGCAGCCTGAGGGAGCATGTGCCGGAACACGATCCACAGTCCGCTGGCTCCCGCGGCTCTTGCCGCCTCGACGAAGCCCTCCTCCCTTATCTGCCTGAACCTCGAACGGACTATCCTCGCCGTCTCCATCCACGAGGTGCCGCCGATCAGCAGGGGGATCAGCCATATCTTTCCGCCCGCGGCGGAGGCTGCCACCAGCATGACGAGAAATACCGGTATGGAAAGGAAGAGATCGATCGTCAGGGATACGATCCGGTCGGCGGCGCCTCCGATCCAGCCTGCCGCGCTTCCGAGGACGATCCCGACTGCGAGCGCGACCGCTACAGACAGAAAGGCCACCATCAGGGTAAACCGTCCCCCGTGAAGAAGCCTCGTCATCACGTCCCTGCCCAGTCCGTCGGTCCCGAGAGGATGCGCCGCCGAAGGCGGCGCCGAGATGCTGTCCAGGTCGATGGCATCGCGCTGCCAGGGGCTCAACAGCGGCGCGAGCGCCGAGACGGCGATGATGAGAATCAGCATCGTCGCCGGCCAGAATATCATCCGGCCTGCCGGGGAGCGTGCTGCGTGAGCGCTTCCGGCGGCCGCCTGTCCGTGAGTCGGGATGAACACCGTCCGTGTCACCGCGCTTCACCTCCCCCGCGAACCGCCACCGCTCCCCCGGGCCGTGTCCTCGGATCGAGGATCATGCCCAGGACATCGCCCGCCGTATTCATCAGGATGATCAGAATGGACGCAATCACCACTATCCCGAGAACCCTCGTATAGTCCTGCCTCTGGAGCCCCTCGTAGAAGAGCCTTCCCATGCCGGGCCAGGCGAACACCGTTTCAGTTATGACCGCGCCGGTGAAAAGCGCGGGGATCTGCATCGCCATAACGGTTACCGCAGGAAGGACGGCGCCGCGCAGGGCGTGTTTGAGTACGACCGTCCTCTCGGCGAGCCCCTTCGCGCGGGCGGTGCGTACGTACCTCCCACCGAGCGAATCGAGCAGCCCCGACCTGAGATACCTGCTCCACGTGGAGAGCCAGGCGATCGAAAGTACCGAAGCGGGCAGCGCCAGGTGGCGCAGCCTTTCGGCCAGCGACGCGCCGTCGCCCGCGACCCTGCCGCCGGAGGGCAGCAGGCCGAGTCTGATCGAGAATATATAGATGGCGATGAGTCCGAGCCAGAAGACCGGCACGGAGATGCCCGCCGTCGTGACTACGGTGAACAACCCGTCCGCCCTTTCGTCTCCACGAAGCGCGGAGACGACGGCGAGCACCCCTCCGGCCACAACGGCAAGAAGGAGCGCAGCTCCCATCAACTCGAGGGTAGCGGGGACACGCTCGGCGATCATCGCCGAGACGGGGCGGCCCGTCACATAGCTCCTGCCGAAATCGAGCCTGAGAAAGACCTGCCTGAACCACAGCGCGTACTGCACCGGCAGGGGCCGGTCGAGACCGTAGTTCTCCCTGATGCGCGCCGTGTCTTCGCCGGTCGTCTTCGGATTGCCGGAAACGATTCCAGCTGGCCCTCCCGGCGCGAGATGCAGCAGCGCGAACGTGACGATCGACACGAGCACGACTAGCGGCACGGCTATCGCGAGTCTCTTTATGATGCTCGATCCCATCGTTCTTCCCTATCTGGACGGGAGAAAGACCGTCTCCCGCGCTTTCGGTACCTTCGTTTCGATGCCGAGGTCCGCTTCCAGCCTCTGAGCCAGGGCCCCAGCCTGATCCGGCTCTCCGTGGACGAGAAAGGCCGCCCGGAGCCCGTCGATGCAGCCGGTCCAGCGAACGAGTTCCTCCTGGTCGGCGTGGCTCGAGAAGGCTTCGAACTTTTTCACTGCCAACGCTGGTGAGAGCCAGACATTCTTTGTCTCCCCGTCCTCCCGGTATCTGACCAGCACGGTGCTGTCCCCCTCAGCGAGCTTCCGGCCGATCGATCCGTACGACTGCCATCCGACGATGCAGAGCAGGTTCCTCTCGTCGCCGGCCATCCGAACGAGGTGGCGTGGGGAGTTCGCGTGCTGCAGGTCCCCGCTTGAGGATATGAACACGGTCGGCCTGTGTTCGCGGCCGTGGACCTTCATCGAGGTCTTGCTCCGTACTTCCCTGTGGTACGACCTCTTCAGGACGTCGCCGCCGTACATCGAAAGGGCCGTCGCGGAAAGGCCGTCAGCGTATTTCCTGAAGACGTCGCTGACCTTGCGGGCCGTGGGACTGTCTA
>JAUWMD010000022.1 GCA_030613345.1 Candidatus Krumholzibacteriota bacterium | reverse complement strand
CTCAAGGAGTATCTTTGACCTGGAGACGATGACGGCCAGGGTGGCGGAGATCGAGAAGAAGATGGCCGCGCCCGATTTCTGGAACAACCGGGAAAACGCCGAGAAACTCATGTCGAGGTTCAAGGGGTTAAAGAGCAGGCTCGATCCCTACCACAAGATAAAGTCTGATATCGACTCACTGAAGGAGCTGATCGCGCTCGGCGAGGAGGACGAATCGATCCTGGCCGACATCGGGAGCGAGCTCAAGCGGATCGGCAGGAACCTGGCCGAGTTCGAGATGAACGTCCTGCTCTCCGGGGAGAACGACCGGGGCAACGCGATACTGAACATCCATCCGGGAGCTGGCGGGACCGAGTCACAGGACTGGGCGGAGATGCTGCTGCGCATGTATACGAGGTTCCTCGAGACGAGGGAATACACCTTCAGGATGCTCGACCTGCAGCCCGGTGACGAGGCCGGAATAAAGAACGCGACGATCGAGGTGCGTGGAGATCTGGCGTTCGGCAGGCTCACGTCGGAGAGCGGGATCCACCGGCTCGTGAGGATCTCGCCGTTCGATGCCAATCACAGGCGCCACACATCCTTCGCAGCCGTGCACGTCTATCCCGAGATCGACGACAAGATCGAAGTCGATATCAATCCCGACGACATCCGGATCGACACATACAGGGCGAGCGGGGCGGGAGGACAGCACGTCAACAAGACCTCCTCGGCGGTGAGGATCACACATTTCCCCACAGGGATAGTGGTGCAGTGCCAGAACGAGCGCTCGCAGCACAGGAACAGGGAGATGGCAATGAAGGTCCTGCGATCGCGCATCTATACCAAGCTGATGGAGGAAGAGGCCGAGAAGCAGACCGCGGCCGCCGGCGAGAAGAAGGACATCTCCTGGGGGAACCAGATCAGGAGCTACGTATTCCATCCGTACACGATGGTGAAGGACCACAGGACCGGGGTCCAGACGGGGAATATACAGGCCGTGATGGACGGCAATATAGACCAGTTCATGGAAGGTTATCTGAAATGGAAGGAAAGGAAGATCTGAAGGTGAGCGACAAGGTAAAAATGGAGGGGGGTCGGGAGAGAGACGAGCGTCTCCGCAAGCTCGAAGAGCTGCGCGGGATGGGAGTAAACCCCTATCCCTACAGGTTCGAACGCACGCATTCACTGACCGAGGCGATGGAGAACGAGGAATCTCTTTCGGCCGAGGGCGCGTCGGCGTCGGTCGCGGGGCGGATAATGGCGATAAGGGGGCACGGCCACACGTCGTTCGGGAACCTCAAGGACAGCACGGGCAGCATGCAGTTCTACGTCAAGGACGCCGAGGTCGACGAAAAGACGTGGAAGATCTTCAGGCTCCTCGATGTCGGCGACATAGTCGGGTTTTCAGGTTCTCTTTTCCGGACGAGGACCGGTGAGCTGACGATAAAGGTGACGGGGCTCGCGCTCCTGTCCAAGTCGCTTCTTCCGCTCCCCGAGAAGTATCATGGCCTGCAGGACAAGGAGCTCAGGTACAGGCATCGTTACGTCGACCTGATCGTGAACGACGAGGTGATGGAGGTCTTCAGGACGAGGGCCAGGATAATCGACACTATCAGGGCGTTCCTCAACGAGCGGGATTTTCTCGAGGTCGAGACACCTGTCCTGCAGCCGATATACGGCGGTGCGATGGCCAGACCGTTCGTCACGCATCACAACGCCCTCGACATGAAACTCTACCTCAGGATCGCCGACGAGCTATACCTCAAGAGGCTGATCGTCGGCGGGATGGAACGTGTATACGAGTTCTGCAAGGATTTCAGGAACGAGGGTATGGACAGGTCGCACAACCCGGAGTTCACGATGCTGGAATGCTACGCCGCTTACTGGGACTACAACGATATGATGGAGTTCGTCGAGGCCCTGTACGAGAAGCTCGCCGACGAGGTGTCGGGTACGAGGAAGATAAAGTACGGGGAGCACGAGATCGATCTGGCCACTCCGTGGAGGAGGCTGCCCTTCTTCGAATCGATAAAGGAGAAAACAGGCAAGGACCTTCGCGATGCCTCCGAGGAGGAGCTCCGTGAGACGGCGGAAAGAAACGGCATCGATCTCGAGGGAGTCTCGGGATGGGCGGCCCTGATCGATGAGATCTTCTCCGAGCTCGTCGAGCCGCATCTGATACAACCGGTCTTCATAACCGATTATCCGGTCGAGCTGTCGCCGCTCGCCAAGGTGCACAGGAGCGAGAAGGGCCTCGTCGAGAGGTTCGAGCCGTACATAGCCGGGTTCGAGATGGGCAACGCGTTCAGTGAACTAAACGACCCGCTCGACCAGCGGGAGCGCTTCGAACAGCAGGCAAGGATGAGGCAGAAGGGCGCCGACGAGACACACCCTGTCGACGAGAACTATCTCAGGGCTCTCGAACACGGGATGTCTCCGACTGGAGGGCTGGGCATCGGGATCGACCGTCTCGTGATGCTCCTCACCGATTCGCATTCGATCAGGGACGTCATTCTCTTCCCCGCGATGCGGCCCGAAACGGGAAGGGACGGCTGAGACAGGCATGCATTACTCACTGGCAATAGCGCTCAGGTATCTCAGTGCCCGCCGCCGCAGCGGATTCGTATCTCGCGTGACGATGATCGCCGTCGGAGGAACCCTCGTCGGAGTAGCCGTGCTGATAATCGTCCTGTCGCTGATGAACGGTTTCGAGAGCGAGCTCCGCAGCCGGATAATCGAGTTCAACACACACGTGATCGTCTTTGCCAGCATGCCGGGCTCGTGGTCGGGGATAGACAGCGTCACGGCCATCGTGGAGGGGGTGGACGGGGTGGTCGCCGCCTCTCCGTTCATCAGGGGCGAGGCCCTGCTCTTCTACGAGTTGATCCCCGGGATGAGGGTCAAGACAAAGGGCGTCATCGTAAAGGGTGTCGACATAGACACCGAACGGAACGTCTCGGCGGTAGTTGATTCTTTTGTGCCGCCGATCAGGTCTTTCGAATCGACGGGCTTTGAGGATGGCAGGGAGTTGCCCGGGATCGTGCTCGGTGACGACCTCGGCGACGACCTGAAGGTCTACCTCGGCGAGATCATCACTCTCGTCAGCGCCCCGGCCGAGATGAGGATGGGAGAGATTCAACCGCGGACGAGAGAGTTCCGCGTCCTCGGGTTTTTCAAGACCGGCGTGTTCGAGTTCGATTCACGGTTCGCCTATATCGATATCGGAGAGGCGGAGGATTTTTTCGACTTCGAGGCGTCGACCAGGGGGATCGGTGTCCGTACGTCCAATATCTGGGAGGCGGCGGAGACGGAGGACCGGATCGACAGCAGGCTCGAGAGGAGCGGCGCGTACGGTATGAACAACTGGATCAGGATGAACAGGAACCTCTTCAGCTACATCAAGGTGGAGAAGGTACTGATGTTCCTCCTTCTCACGCTGATCATACTCATCGCAGCTTTCAACCTCGTCGGGATGCTGACGATGGTAATCATGGAGAAGCGCAGCGAGATAGGGATTCTGAGATCGATGGGGGCCTCTTCGAGAGGGATAATGTCGATATTCATGATGGAGGGGACGATCATAGGGGCGTTGGGGACCGTCCTCGGTGTGGCCGCCGGGCTGGGTATCTGCGCCCTGCTATCGGCGGTCGAGCTCGATCTGCCCGCAGACGTCTATTTCATCAACACGCTCCCGGTGGCAGTAAGGACTTTCGACGTCGTCATGGTATCTGTCGCCGCACTGTTCATCTCGTTCGCGGCGACCCTCTATCCAAGCTGGGAAGCGTGCAACATGTCGCCCCTCGACGCGATACGTTACGACTGACGGATGACTCGGTTGCCCATCGAGGCGCCAGACCGTATATTTCAGACAGGTGAGAGGTCATGAGTATTCTCAGCGCTGAAAATGTGACGAAGAGCTTCACGAGCCGTAAGGGAGATATCGAGGTCCTCAGGGGGATCGATTTCGAGGCCGAAGGGGGAGAAGTCGTCGCGATACTCGGTGCATCCGGCGCGGGCAAATCGACCCTCCTGCATGTGCTCGGCACCCTCGATACCCCTGACAGCGGCCTGGTTCTGATCCGCGGGAAAAACCCGTTCGTCGTACCAGACAGGGAACTCAACGCGATAAGGAACAGAGACCTCGGATTCATCTTCCAGTTTCACTACCTTCTCCCCGAGTTCGACGCCCTCGAGAACGTCATGATGCCGGCCCTCCTCAGGAGCGGCACCGACCACGGCGCACAGGAGAGGGCCGCCGGGCTCCTCGAAGAGGTCGGCCTCGCCGAGAGGCTCACGCACAGGCCCGCCGAGCTGTCGGGCGGAGAGCAGCAGAGGGTCGCGGTGGCCAGGGCTCTGATGAACGATCCGGCGATCATACTCGCCGACGAACCGTCCGGAAATCTCGACGAGGCCAACAGCGACATTCTTCATGACCTGATGCTCGAGCTGAGCCGGTCGAAGAACCAGATGTTCGTAGTGGTGACGCACAAGAGGGAGCTTTTCGAGAAGGCCGACCGCTGCTTCGTGCTGGAGGGAGGCAAGCTCCGGCCGGTGGAAAGATGAAGATATGATCTGCCAGTTCTGCAAGAAGAATATCGCGACCATACACTTCACCAACGTTGATGGAAACGACGTCGTGAAGATCCACATATGCCGGTCATGCGCCGAGGCAAAGGGTTTCGACTATCTCAGGAGGAGCAATTTCGAGAAGACCGACCTCCTCGCCGGACTGGTCAGCAGCGCCCTGCCGGAGAAGGCAGGGACGAGAATGATCTGCGAACACTGCGGGAGGACGTACGCGGCATTCAGCAAGTCCGCTGGCCTGGGATGCTCGAAATGCTACGATTCATTCGGGGAGGATATTGCAAAGGTCCTGAAGAGAATACACGGGAATGCCAGGCACCTCGGCAAGTCTCCGCGCAGGTACTGCACCGAGAAGGTCCACGCGAGACGCCGGATACGCGCCCTCGAGGACGAGTTGAGGGTCTCCGTAGAGCTGGAGAACTACGAGAGGGCCGCCCTGCTCAGGGACGAGGTCGCCGATCTGAAGAAGGGGATGGAAAAGCGTTGAAACAGAAGCAGCTGCAGATGCTTCTAAAGAAGCCCGCATCCTGGCTTGCCGAGGGAGGCGAGGAGAGCGAGCTCGTCTTTGCCTCACGGGTGAGGCTGGCCCGCAACATCGATGGAAGGACGTTTACTCACTGCGCGGAGGCATCCGAGCTCGAGTCGGTCCGCGACCAGGCAAGGGATGCGCTCATGCTTGCCCCCTCGATGAAAGACTCGATATTTCTCGACATGAACGATACGACCGAGCCGGAGCGCATGATCCTCGCGGAGAGAAGGCTTATATCGCAGGATATGGTGAGGAGATTCACCAACCGCGGCCTGATGGTCGCAGGGGGCGAGAGACTCAGCGTTATGGTAAACGAGGAGGATCATCTCAGGCTCCAGTCTTTCGAGCCGGGACTGGCGCTGAGAGAGGCGTTCGATCGGGTGAGCCGTCTCGACGACGAGCTCGACGGATGCCTCGAATTTGCCTTTTCCGACCGGTTCGGATATCTCACCGCATGCGCTACCAATGTCGGGACCGGGCTGCGGGTCTCGGCGATGGTCCACCTGCCGGGACTGGTCCACAACGGCGACATCAGGCAGGTCTCGGACGGCCTCAGACACGTAAGATTAAGTGTAAGAGGTAGTTATGGGGAAGGAAGCGAGATGGTGGGTAATTTCTTCCAGATATCGAACTCGATCACCCTCGGACTGTCCGAATCAGATACAGTAAAGAACATGGATTCACATATACGAAAAGTGCTTGAATTTGAGAAGAAAGCTCGTGAAACCCTTCTCAAAGAGGCACGGAGTTTGCTCGAAGATAAGATATGGAGGGCCTACGGCATCCTGAGGAACGCGAGGATACTCGATTCCAGGGAAGCCATGGAGCTCATATCGGCAGTCCGTCTCGGCGTCGGCCTCGGGGTCGTCACCGACACGGGGTTGTCCGATCTCAACGAGATGCTGATTATGATCCAGCCGATGCATCTCCAGATGCTCTATGAAAAGGTTATGGGACCGGACGAGAGGGACAGGAGCAGGGCTGATTACATCAGGTCGAGGCTGAAGGCGTCCTGACGGCGCCGGGTCTGCCTGGGGAAAGGAAGACCGGGGCACATGAACGACAAGTTCACAGAGCGGGTCAGAAAGGTCATATACCTCGCGCGTGACGAGGCGAACAGGCTGCAGCACGATTATATAGGCACGGAACACCTTCTGCTCGGCATAGTGCGCGAGGGGGAGGGAATCGCCGCGCGGGTGCTGCAGAAACTTGATCTCGACCTCGACCAGATACAGCAGGCGATAGAGAACATCGTCCGGCCGAGCGGCGATACGCTGACGCTGGGCGAGGTGCCGCTGACGCCGAGGGGAAAGCGGGTGCTCGAGCTCTCGATAGAGGAGGCAAGGCTCCTCGGGCACAGCTACGTCGGCACCGAACACCTTCTTCTCGGGCTGATCCGGGAAGGCGAGGGAGTCGCGGCGCGCGTGCTGCTTGAGCTGGGCGTCGACCGCAAGAGGGTCCGCGAGGAGATCATGAAGATGATCCACCGGAGCGGCGCCGTACGCGGCTCCGACCGGGTAAAGCAGGCGAAGAGCGAGACGCCGACCCTGGATCAGTTCGGACGGGACCTCACGCAGCTGGCCAGGGACAATAAGCTCGATCCGATCATAGGCAGGGACAAGGAGATCGGCAGGATAATCCAGATACTCTGCAGGAGAAAAAAGAACAACCCCGTGCTCATAGGAGAGCCGGGCGTGGGTAAGACCGCCATCATCGAGGGCCTTGCCCAGAAGATCATCGCCAACAAGGTGCCCGAGCTTCTCAAGGACAAGAGGATAACAACGCTCGATTTAGCATCTGTTGTAGCAGGAACCAAATACAGGGGGCAGTTCGAGGAACGTCTTAAGAACATCATCGCCGAGATCCACGAAAACGAACAGATAATAATCTTCATCGACGAGAAACACACGATCGTTGGCGCCGGAGGAGCGGAGGGGGCGATAGACGCCTCGAATATGCTCAAACCGGCTCTCTCGAGGGGCGAGATACAGTGCGTCGGGGCGACTACGCTCGACGAGTACCGCAAGCACATCGAGAAAGACGGCGCACTCGAACGAAGGTTCCAGTCGATCATGATCAATCCGCCCTCCGAGGACGAGACGATCCTGATCATCCTCGGGCTGCGCGACAAGTACGAAGCCCATCACAGGACGAAATTTACCGACGACGCGATCGAGCAGGCCGTGCATCTCAGCCAGCGGTATGTACAGGGGCGCTTCCTGCCCGACAAGGCGATCGATGTCATAGACGAGGCCGGTGCGAGGGCGAGACTCTCGGTGACCACGATCCCGGAGGAACTAAGGGAGATGGAGAAGCAGATCGAGGATATCTCCAAGGAGAAAGAGTCCTCGATACAGGCGCAGGAGTTCGAGAAGGCAGCCTCATTCAGGGACCGCGAGAAGGAGCTGCGCGCCGCGCTGAAGGAGAGGCACAGGGAATGGGCCGAGTCGAGGCAGGAGAGAGAATCGGTTGTCACGGCGAAGGACGTTGCCAACGTGATCTCAGACATGACCGGCATTCCCGTCGCCGACGTCGAGGAGGAGGAAACGGTCAAGCTCCTCTGCCTCGAGGATGAGCTGCGCAAGAGGGTCATCGGCCAGGAGCCGGCGCTTAGAGCGGTCGCCAGGGCCGTAAGGCGCAACAGGGCCGGCCTGCGCGATCCGCGGAGGCCTATAGGGTCGTTCGTCTTTCTCGGTCCGACGGGCGTCGGCAAGACCGAGCTCGCCAGGACGCTGTCGGCCACACTGTTCGAAAGCGAGGACGCCCTCATCCAGATAGACATGTCGGAGTACATGGAGAAGTTCGCTATCTCGAGGCTTATCGGCGCTCCTCCGGGATACGTCGGCTATGAGGAGGGCGGGCAGCTCACCGAGAAGGTAAGGCGCAAGCCATACTCCGTAGTGCTTCTTGACGAGATAGAGAAGGCGCATCCCGATATCTTCAACCTCCTCCTGCAGATCCTCGAGGAGGGCAGCCTGACCGATTCGTTCGGCCGCAGGGTCGATTTCAGGAACACGGTCCTCATCATGACCTCGAACGTCGGCGCCAAGGAAGTGAAGGGAAAGAAGGGTATGGGGTTTGTCTCCGGGGACGGAGGCACCGATGCCGGTTACGACTACATGAAGAACAAGATCATGGAAGCGACAAAGCAGATATTCAACCCGGAATTCATCAACAGGATCGACGAGATGATCGTCTTCAGGCAGCTCGACCGCAGCGATCTGATGGAGATCATCGAGATCCTTCTGAAGGACCTCTACGGCAGGCTCAAGACGATGAACCTCGATTTCGAGATCACCGAGGAAGCCAAGGAATTCATAATCGGCAGGGGTTACGATCCGGCCCTCGGTGCGAGGCCGCTCAAGAGGGCGATCCAGAAGCTGCTCGAGGACCCGCTGAGCGAGAAGATGCTGGGCGGGGAGATAAACAGGAACGATACCCTGAAGATCACAGCGGATTCCTCTTCGGACTGTCTTATTTTCATAGCGGACAAGAAGAAGGTCGATTCGTGCAAGGTGGAATAGACCGCCCCGAGCGAGAATAGCTGGAACCGCATACTCCCTCAAACGTAGAAGAATATGGGCCCCGGGAAGGAATCCCGGGGCCTTTTGAAAGCCGGAGAAACGGGCTTTCCCCTGTGGCCCGGGCGTCATATCTTCTATTGGCCCCTGAGCACGGCGGGGGCGTGGCCCGCCTTCTTACCGGCTGTTCTTTTATCTTTGCAGGCCGTGAGGGGCTGTGCTAGCATTCACCGGATTCTGACCGGGATCAGTGGATAGGAAACGATGAAAGCGCTTTTAACTGCAATGCTTATCATACTCGCGGCCTCCTCGCAGGCCCTCTCGATCGAGGGCGGCAGGGTCGATGTCGAGGGGAACGTGTTCGTGACCGATGTCAAGATCCAGTCGATCCTCGGCGTGAAGGCCGGAGACATATTCGTAACGGACAAGATCTCCCAGGGGATCAAGCGGCTGGTGAGGACGAAGGACTTCGCCGACGTACAGGCGTACTACTCGGAGGAGGGTGGGAAGGCCGTACTGACGATCGTCGTAAAGGAATACCCGAGGGTCAAATCAGTGGTCGTGGAGGGGAACCGCAAGATAAAGGAAAGCGACATAAGAGCCAAGATCTCCACCCGCGAGGGGTATTTCGCCCGCCCGGCGATGATAACGAGGGACATCACCGCCATAAGGGATCTCTATGCCGAGAAAGGATACAACGGGGCGAGAATAGAGGTCGACAGGGTCCCTTCCAGAGAAGAACACAAGATCTACGTGACATACAGGATCGACGAGGGCAAGAAGGTCAAGATCCGCCACATCGACATCCTCGGGAACGGGGCGTTCAGTTCGAAGGACATCCTCGGCCTGTTCGAGAGCAAGCCCGACTCGTGGTTCAGAGGAGGGGACTACAAGCCCAAGGTGCTCGAGGAGGACCTCGAAAAGATCCTTCTCCTCTACCGCGATGAAGGCTTTCTCGACGCCACGGTAACGGTCGATCATATCGAGACGGTTCGGGATGGCCGTCAGGTCGACATCTACATAAGGATCCACGAGGGGAACCGATACTATGTCGGCAACATCACCTGGGACGGAAACGAGGAGGTTAAGGACGAGGAGATAGAAGATCTGATCATGCTCGTCGAGGGCGAGCCCTTCTCCATACAGGCCATGGAGATGACCAACATGGGCATCAACTCGATTTACTGGGAGAACGGCTACATCTGGAGCCGCGTCATTCCCACTCAGACGAAACGGCGGAGGATGATCGACCTCGATCTCGAGATCGTCGAGAACCAGCCCGCCTCGATACACGAGATCAAGATCACGGGGAACACGAAGACCTTCGAGAACGTCATACGCCGCGAGCTCGAAGTCTATCCGGGCGACAGGTTCATCCTGCAGGACGTCCAGCGCAGCATTCGCGAGGTATTCCAGCTGGGGTATTTCGCCGGTCCGCCGAAGATAGACACCGAACCGGTCGGCGACGAGGGCGACATCAACCTGCTGATCGACGTCGAGGAGAAGCAGACGGGGAGCTTCAGGGCCGGTTTCGGATTCTCGCAGCTCAACAGGCTGACCGGTTTCCTGGGCATGCAGGAGAACAACTTCCTCGGCCGCGGAAAGACGATCGGGTTTGACTGGGAGTTCGGCAGGTACCGCAAGAACCTCAACATCCGTTACACCGAGCCGTATTTTTTCGACACGAAATGGTCCATGACGCTCAGCGTGTTCGACTGGGTGCAGGACAGGGTAAGCCAGCAGTACTACAAGGATACGAGGACCGGATTCTCGATACGCGGCGGGCGCCAGCTCCCGATGCTCGACTATACGAGGTTCTTTCTCGGGTACAGGTTCGAGAAGGTGGACCTATCCGATTTCGACGAGTCCTACCCGGAAAACGGATCGCTGAGAAGTATCGGCTCGCTGGATAAAAGCACCGTGACCCTGAGCATCGTGAGGAACTCGACCGACAGTCCTTTCCACCCGACAAGGGGTTCGGTCATTACCTGGAATACAGAGCTGGCCGGCGGGATTTTCGGGGGCAACGTACAGTTCATAAGAAACAGCGCGTCGATCTCCTGGTTCAAACTCCTCTTCTGGAAACTGACTTTCCACCTGGCCCTCGACGGCGCCGGCATCAACGGCTACGGCGGCTCGAAAGTGGAGGATTACGAGAAGTACCGGCTCGGTGGAAACAGGCGGTTCGCTCTGAGGGGATACGATTTCTACATGATCGTGCCCGTGGGGAACGATCCGTTCGTCGGTGGAACGTTTATGACCAAGATCACACAGGAGCTCGTCTTCCCCTTCTCGCAGATGATCTGGGGCCTCGTGTTCTACGATGTCGGAAACACGTGGAACTCGATGACTGAGGCGAACATCTACAACATGAGACGGGGGCTGGGGGTGGGCATCAGAATCGAGATGCCCGGCATGGGCAATCTCGGATTTGACTACGGATACGGACTGGACAGGATCGGCGGCCCGGCGTGGGAGCCCCATTTCACCTTCGGGACGTTCTTTTAAAAATGGTTTGCGTAACGGGAGAAGTCCTTTATTTTTCAGAGAATCGTAAACAGGACAGAAGGAGGTTCGATATGAGAAAGCTCACAATGATCGTTCTGGCGATCTGCATGGCGACTGCCGCAGCCGTTCCAGCGGCGGCGGAAGTAAAGATCGGTTATATAGACACGGTCAAGATCTTTGCCAATTACAAGGAGACGATCGAGGCCGAGGAGGTCTACAAGAAAGAGGTCGAGGTCTGGAAAAAGCAGGCCGAAGATATGGAGGCCGAGCTGGCCACGATGAGGGAAGAGATCCAGAGCCAGAGCCTTATGCTCAGTTCTGAGAAACTCGAGGAAAAGAAGCTGCTCTTCGACCAGAGGATGAAGGATTACCAGAAGTACATGCAGGACATCTTCGGGGAGAACGGCGAGGCGGCCAGGCGGAACAAGGAACTCACCGAGCCTATCGTCGAGAAGATCAACGGCGTCATCGAGAAAATAGCCGAAGAAGAGGGATTTACGCTCGTTCTCGACTCTTCCCAGGGAGTGATCGTCTATGCGGATAAGGAGATAGACATCACCGACATGATAATTGCTCACCTTGATGCACAACTGGAGACTATACAGTAAGTTGCATCGATTTGTGCCGCTCGGACGGCATAATATTGTTTGCATTTCCCGAAACCGGGGTATAGTATTCTCCGATAATTCGGGAATAATGACAATAACGGAACGGTACAGCAGATGCCTTCCTACAGCATAAAAGAAATCGCCGGGATAGTCGGAGGCGAGGTCGTCGGCGACGGATCTATTGTGATCCGGGGAGTCGCCGGCATCAGGGAGGCTGTTCCCGGCAAGATCACATTTCTCGCGAATCCGAAGTACGAGTCGTATCTCGCGTCGACGAAAGCGTCGGCCGTGATCACCGCGGGCGGAAACGGCAGCTTCGACGGGGCCATCATCAATATCGACAACCCTTACCTGGCTTTTCTCAAGGTCGTGAGGCTCTTCGCACAGACCCAGCTGGAGAAGTACAGCCGGGGCGTGCACCCCACCGCGATAATCCCCGAGGGCGTGAAACTCGGCGAAGATATATCTATCGGGGCATATGTCGTCGTAGAGGAGAACGTAAGTATCGGCGACCGTACTACGCTCCTACCGCTCGTGTGTGTCAACGATGGAGCCAGGATCGGGAGCGATTGCCTTATCTATCCCCACGTGACGATCAGGGAGAAGTGCGAGATCGGGGACAGGGTGATAATCCATTCGGGTGCGGTAATAGGGAGCGATGGATTCGGGTACGCGAGGAATGGGGAGGAACATCACAAAATACCACAGATCGGGATCGTAAGGATCGAGGAAGACGTGGAGATCGGCGCCAATACTACGATCGACAGGGCCACGATGGGAGTCACCCTGATCGGGCACGGTTCGAAACTGGATAACCTTGTGCAGATAGCTCATAATGTCGTAATCGGTGAAAACTCGGTTGTTGCTGCCCAGGCAGGGATATCCGGCAGCACCGAGCTGGGAAAGAACGGGGGCCTGGCGGGACAGGCAGGGCTTGTCGGCCATATCAAGATAGGCGATGGAGCGATTGTGGGCGCCCAGGGAGGCGTTACCAAGAGCGTCCCGGCCGGGACAAGCGTTTCGGGATATCCCGCACGCGAACATTCGTTCGCCCGCAAGATCTGCGCGGCTACCGCACGCCTTCCCGATCTTCTCAAGGAATTCCGCAACCTGCAGAATAGGGTGGATGCTCTGGAGAAAGGAAAGGGTAGTGGTCCGTCAGCAGAGGACGATTAAGAATCAGTTTATATTCGAGGGGATCGGCATACACACGGGGGTCAAGGTCCGTACCGTGTTCAAGCCGGCGCCTGCCGGGACGGGGATCGTTTTCCGGCGTGTCGATCTCGATCCGGTAGTCGAGATCCCCGCGAAGGCGGAGTATATCGACCCGGGCGAGGTGAAGAGGAATACCACCCTTGCCAGGGACGGCGTCCAGATCCACACTGTGGAGCACATCCTCGCCGCCGTTTCGGGCATGCAGGTAGACAACCTCGTGATCGATATAGACGCGGACGAGCCGCCCGAACCCGCCGACGGCAGCGTGCTGGAACTCGTTGAATCGATAAAGGCCGCCGGCGTCGAGAATCAGGGCGTTCCGGTAAAGTACCTCAAGATCACCACGCCGCTCTCGTACTACAAGAACAATGTAGAGCTGCTTGCCCTGCCCTACGACGGATTCAGGGTGAGCTACACGATCGAGTATGAGAGCGAGTTCATAGGCACCCAGTACATCTCCCTCGATATTGATCCCTCGACTTTCGTCTCGGAGATCGCTCCTTCGAGGACATTCGCACTGATGTCGGATGTGGAGATGCTGCGCAAGGAGGGGCTTATAAAAGGCGGCAGCCTGGAGAATGCTGTCGTCGTCGACGAGAACGGGATCATGAACGAAGGCCCTCTCCGTTTCCCCGACGAATTCGTAAGGCACAAGATACTCGATATCATAGGCGATCTTACCCTTGCGGGGGCTCCGATCGAAGGACATATCATAGCGATCAGGTCGGGACACAACTACAACCTGCCCTTCGCGAAGCTCCTCGCGGAAGATCTGAAGAACAAGCTGCGATCCGTTTCGGGCCCCGGCGACGGGTACTGGGATATCAGTACCATCATGGATATTATGCCACACAGGTATCCCTTCCTCCTCGTCGACAGGATAATCGAGCTCGAAGACAGCAAGAGGGTAGTCGGGATCAAGAATGTTACGATAAACGAGCCTTTCTTCACAGGGCACTTTCCCGGTAACCCAATCATGCCTGCGGTCCTGATCATCGAGGCGATGGCTCAGGTCGGGGGGATACTGCTTCTCTCCAGCGTGGAAAATCCGGAGAATTTTTTCGTCTACTTCATGACGATTGACAAGGCGAAGTTCCGGAAGCCGGTCATTCCCGGCGACCAGCTGAGATTCGAAGTGGAGATGCTGATACTGAAGAAAAAATTCTGCAAGTTGAGGGGTAAAGTATACGTCGATGGCAGCGTCGTAGCTGAAGCGTACCTCTCGTCCACGATAATTAAGAGATAGCGGAGGAACGATGTCGACCGAGGTTCATGGAACGGCGATAATACACGAGGGGGCTGAGCTGGGTGAGGATGTCCGTATAGGGCCGTACTCGATCATAGGACCGGACGTGAAGATAGGCGACGGGACGGTCGTGGGGAGCAACATCCTGATCGACGGATTTACGACCATCGGTGCGGGAAACACGATCTTTCACGGGGCCGCGCTGGGTACCCCGCCTCAGGCTCTGAAGTACCGCGGGGCCAGATCCTTCACGAGGATCGGCGACAACAACGTGATCAGGGAATACGCAACGGTCAACTCAGCCACCGGCGAGGGAGACTCGACGGTTGTAGGAAGCAATTGCCTGCTGATGGCATATTCCCATGTTGCTCACGACTGTGTCGTCGGCGACAACGCCATACTCGCCAACGCGGTTAATCTCGGCGGACATGTGTCGGTGCATGATTATGCGATAGTAGGCGGTATGGTGCCGGTTCACCAGTTCGTCAGGATCGGCGCCCACTCTTTCATAGGAGGAGGGAACCGTCTCGTGAAAGACGTGCTGCCGTTCGTCAGGGTCGCCGGAAGCCCCTCGAAAGTCCTGGGGTTGAACATGGTCGGACTGAAGCGGAGGGGATTCGATGAATCCCGTATCGAGCCGATCAAGGCTGCCTACAGGCTGATCTACAGGAGCGGGCTGAACGTATCGCAGGCGATCGAGCGGATGGAGATCGAGATCAAGCCGAGTCCCGAGATCGAAACGCTCCTCGATTTCATTCGCGGATCACAGCGCGGAATAATTCTCTGATTATCACATACATTAAAAAGCGGGGTGCACTATGGACGAGTCCCGGGGATTGAAGGCCGGAGTCATCGGTACCGGAAGCCTTGGTAATCACCACGCGAGGATCTATACCTCGTCGAAAGATGTCGACGAAGTCTTTCTTCAGGATTCAGACGGTGCAAAGGCGGAAGAGATGGCAGAGCGGTGGGGCTCGCAGGTGTGCGGCAGTTCCTCCGAGCTGCTCGGCAAATGCGACGTGGTGAGCATCTGCACGCCTGCCACAGCGCATCATTCCCTCGCGCTGGAAGCGTTTGGCGAAGGGGTCCATGTCCTGGTCGAAAAACCTCTCGCCGCGAGTTCGGCGGAGGGCAGGGAGATGGTGGATGCAGCGAAGAAAGCAGGGCTCGTACTGCAGGTGGGTCATATAGAGAGGTTTAACGGCGCTTTCGAGGCCGTCGCCGGCCTCGTACGGAATCCGATGTTCATAGAGTGCCACAGGCTCGGCACCTTCACCCCGAGGGGGACCGATGTTTCGGTCGTGGTCGATCTGATGATCCACGATATCGATCTTGTGCTGTCGCTGCTTAAGGATGACCGTATTGTCGAGCTCCGCGCGTCGGGGGCCGGCGTCCTTACCGGCTCTCCCGACATCGTCAATGCGCGCCTCGAGTTCGAGGGAGGATGTGTCGCAAATCTTACGGCCAGCAGGGTCTCGCGTGAGCCGCTGAGGAAGATGCGATTCTTCGAGGAGAACCTGTACGTATCGGCCGATCTGAGGGCCAGGTCGGTCGAAGCGTTCGGGAAGGCGGTGGACGTACCTGTCGAGGAACTCGCTTCCGATCCGATGGCTTTCATCCGGCCTGTCGATGTTCCTGTCGACGACGGCGAGCCGCTCATGAAGGAGATCTACTCCTTTTTAGAGGCGACGCAGGGGAAACACGAGCCGGTCGTGACCGCAAATCAGGCTCTGTGCGCCCTCGAAACCGCCGAGATGATACTCGAGCAGCTCAGGAAGGATCGCCGCGGGGAATGAAGACGATCCTGATAACATGCGGTGAGACGAGCGGCGATCACCATGCCGCAGCGCTGATTTCCGCGATAAGGGCCAGGGAGCCTGAAACGAGGTTCATCGCCATGGGCGGAGAGGCGATGGCCGCTTCAGGCGCCGACGTAAGATTCTCGATCGAGGATTACGCCTTCATGGGATTCTCGGAGATCGTCTCAGGCCTGCCGAGGATAAGGCGGCTCGAACGGAAACTGGGCGGACTGCTCTCCGGCGGTGAGATCGATCTCTACATCCCCGTCGATTATCCCGGAATGAACCTGAGGATCTCAGCACGGGCGAAAGGGTGCGGAGTCCCCGTTTTATACTTCATCAGCCCGCAGGTCTGGGCGTGGGCGGGATGGAGGACGAGAAAGATGAAGAAGGTCGTCGACCTGATGGCCGTCATCCTTCCGTTCGAGGTCGATTACTACAGGAAGAGAAAGATCCCCGTCTTATTCACCGGCCATCCGATGCTCGAGGAGATAGTTGCTCCGCCCGGCCCGAAGCAGACGCCCGGCAGAGACATGCCGTTCGATATCCTGCTCTTTCCGGGCAGCAGAAGGCAGGAGGTGGCGAATCATCTCGGTCCGTTGCTCGGCGCGGCTCGTCTGCTGAAGGCAAAATGGCCCGCCTGCAGGTTCAGGCTCGGAGCAGCACCCCTCATAGATGATCGCCTGCTGGCCGTCCCGGAGGAGATGAAAGAGTACGTGAGCATTACGAAGAGCGGCATCGCTGAGCTTGCCGATGCGAAGCTTGTGATAGCGTCGTCTGGTACTGTGACCCTTCAGACCGCCATGTCCGGTACTCCCATGGTCGTGATCTACAGAACGTCGGGATTTACCTATCTTCTCGCCAGGTCGATGGTAAGGATCCCGTGGATCGCCATGCCCAACGTCCTCGCCGGGAAGGTGGTCGTACCCGAGCTGATACAGAACGACGCCGGCGCTGTACGTATCGCAGAAGAAGCGGACGGTATCCTCGGTGATAGCAGGCGGTACATGGAGATTTCAGGCCGGCTGCTCTTACTGAGGGACTCACTGAGGCGGGATGGCGGGATGGATGAGCTTGCCGGGAGAGCTCTCGCGATGGCAGGAAAACGATGAAGATCAGGCTGAACGCGAAAGTAACGAGCTTTTTCACCTCCGTGCTGATCAGGATCCTCGGTGCCACCTGGCGAATGGAGATAAGGGGAGGCGAGCATCTCGACCGGGCACGGAAGATGTCAGAGAGTGTGATATTCACATTCTGGCACGGGAGGCTCCTTGTGCTCAGCTGGTCGCACCGTGGAAGGAAGGTGCACGTGCTGGCATCCGAGCACTACGACGGTG
>JAUWMD010000310.1 GCA_030613345.1 Candidatus Krumholzibacteriota bacterium | reverse complement strand
ACCTTGACCACTCCGTCGACCACGTCGACCAGCTCGATATCTCCGCCGTCGGCCTGCAGATTGGGCCTGATCTCCTCGAGTACCGCCGCTACCTTTTCCTTCATGATCGCTACCTCCAGATGATTGCCTGATAAATATGCCTGACAAATATAGTCAATTGCGTACTGGAATTCCAGTATTGAAATCGTTTTTTTCGAGATCTCCGCCGGCGGGCCTGGAGGGCAAGAATTCGCTTGTCGGCCGCATCTCATATTCCTATTTTCATGACAGATATAGAATGCTGTTCCATCACAGCCATCTCACCGTGGTTCCACCATCAAGGAGAGACCGTTCCTATGAAAAACCGCTATCGTAATCCGCTGGCCCTGCTTCTTTCCCTGTCGATATTACTGTCGATCCTCGTTCTTCCCGCCGTCTCGAATGCCGAAGAGACCCAGGATGAGCGCATCGCGAGGATCAACCGCGAGATTGCCGAAAGCGGAAGCAGCTGGACGGCCGGGAAGACCTGGCCCGGCTCCCTTTCCGCCGAGGAGAGAAAGCAGCTCCTCGGGCTCCTTCCAACCCCCGCACCGGACGATGGAATCGCACCGGTACCGATGATGACATTCGAGGGAAGCGCCGTCCCTCCTCCATCGTTCGACTGGCGCGCTCTCGACGGAGTCACGCCCGTCACCAACCAGGGTGGATGCGGATCGTGCTGGGCATTCGCCGCGATCGCGCAACTCGAATCGTTCGCGCGGATCTACGACGAGTGGGTACTGGATCTCTCCGAGCAGGCGATCATCGACTGCAATCCCCACGGCTCGGACTGCGACGGCGGCTGGGTGCATTCGGCCTATTACGTCTTCCAGAATTACGGGGCGGTCACCGAGGCGTGCATACCCTACACCGCCTCCGACGGCCATCCCTGCACGCAGACATCCTGCGATCCGCTCGCGAAGATCTCCGGATACGCAGCGGTGTCCTCCTCCATGACCACGTTAAAACAGGTTATATTCGAGTACGGCCCCGTCACCACCTCCTTTTCCGTACAAGACAACTTCTACGACTACACGGGCGGTTGCTATAACTTCGATCCCCCCGGAGTCACGCCTAACCATGCGATGCTCATAGTCGGCTGGGACGACTCGGCATGCAACGGCGGCGCCTGGATCGTCAAGAACAGCTGGGGCCCGAACTGGGGCATCGACGGATTCGCTTACATCAAATATGGCGCATGCGGCATCGGCGAAGGTTCCCTATTTACAATCGACTACATCCTCAACATCGTCTACGTCAACTTGACCGCACCTGACGGCGGAGAGGAGCTCGACATCGGCGAGGAGTTCGAGATCACCTGGACGACATCGCGCGAGGTGCCCGACTCGATAAGCGTGCTGGCCAGCCTCAACGGGGGAGCGAGCTACGACTCGACGCTCGCCAGCGGCCTGCCCGGCACGGCCGTGAATTACTTGTGGACCGTCCCCGAATGGCCCGTCCGTACGATGAAGATCAAGGTCGTGGCGTATTTCAACGGCATCGTCGCTGGGTACGACACGAGTAAGGATGACTTCAGGATCATCGGCAAGCCGTACGTATACGTCTCCCCGACAGGCGGCAACACCTATCCGTACACGCGGGCCCTGTGGGCGGCCCTTGATATTCAGGACGCGGTCGACGCCGCCTGGGACGGCGACTCGGTCATGGTCGCCGCGGCGACTTACGACGACCCCGTTATAGTCGAAACGGCGGTCATGCTCCTCGGCGGGTGGGACGCGGGATTCTCGTCGCGCGATCCGTCGCTAAACGTCACGACGATCCAGAGCAACGGAAGCGTCGTCTCGTTCATGAACGTCACCGGCTTCTGCGGGATAGATGGATTCACGATCACCGGCGGATCAGGCAAGACCGCACAGCTCCCGGATCTCGGGATCTACGGAGGAGGGATATTCAGCTACAACGCTTCTCCTATTATCAAGGACAACACGATCGATGCCTGCGGATACACGACCGCCACCCAGTTCAGCGGAGGAGGCGCGATCTTTTGCTATAACGGCTCGGCGACGATCTCGGGAAACACGATCACGGACTGCATCGCCCAGAGCGGGGGAGGGATCTACCTCTACCAGGCATCGGCCGAGATCACGGGCAACGCGATCAGCGGTGCCATACCCTCCGCAGGATATAACGGGACGAGGAATGGCGGCGGGGTATTCGCGCTCCACTCGGATGTCGTCATGACCGGCAACGTGATCGAAGGCTGCTCGGGCTATGCGCGCGGCGGCGGCGTGTACGCGATGTTCGGCTCGATCGCGCTTGACGGCGACACGATCTCGTCGAACGCATGCACCTCCTATGGGGGCGGTATCTGCACGGAGAGGGCCGACCTCTCCATCTCGGAGGCCTTCGTCTCGGGCAACACCTCCGGCTCGTTTGGCGGCGGGATCAGCCACAAGTGGGGTGCGATCGACATCGAAAACACGATCCTCGCGCTCAATGAAGCGTCAATGATCGGAGGCGGCCTCTTCGCCGACAGTGCCTGGGGAGAGATCGGCCAGAGCACGTTCGACCGCAAC
>JAUWMD010000040.1 GCA_030613345.1 Candidatus Krumholzibacteriota bacterium | reverse complement strand
TACGGCGAGGAATCGTTCGCGCGCCTGAACGGCTCGTTCGTCCTCGCATTCTACGAGGCCCCGTCCCGCACACTCCGCATCATCACCGACCGCCTTGCTTCATACCACCTCTTCTACCACAGCGCACCCTGCGGTGGGCTCGCCTTCTGCACAAAGCTGCACCCGCTCCTCTCCTGCGACGCAGTCCCGAAGCGGCTGAACAACGCGGCGGTCTTCGAGTTCTTCACCTTCCAGAAGCTCCTCGGCACAAAGACGTACTACGAGGACATCGAGATCCTGCCGCCGGCGTCGGTCCTCACCCTCAGAGACGGCCGGTGTACTGTGAAGGCATACTGGGAGATGCAATACCGGGCGGAGGAGCGGTCTCTCGGCCACTGGGCCGACGAACTCGCCGATACACTCCGGGGGGCCGTCGGGCGGCGCCTGCGCGGACCGGAGCGGATCGGTGTTCTCCTCAGCGGCGGGCTCGATTCGCGGGCCATCCTCGCTGCGGCCGACCGGCCGATGGTCTCCTTCACCATGGGCGGCCCGGACGATCTCGAGGTCACGACGGCCCGTCGTCTCGCCGAGGCAACGGGGTGCGAGCACATCCTCCTCGAGCCAGGACCCGATCATTTCACCAACCTCGTCGACCGGGCTGTCGAAATCGGCAACGGCATGTACTCCTTCCACCACGGCTGGCTCATCGGGTTCTTCGACCGATTTCGCGAGCACTGCGACGTCCTGCTGCACGGCAATCCGCCGGAGCTCTTTTTCCGCGGCACGAGCCTTCCGCACAATCGTCCCTTCACCCTGTTCGGGAAACGGTTTTACCTGCCGGTCCAGACGCTGCTCCGCGAGGAGGAACTGACCGATGCATTCCTCCACCAGGTCAAGCGCGGCCTGTACGGCGAACGGCCGGAGAGACTCTTCACCGCTCCGCTCGCCGCGCGCTACCGCGACACCCTCGATGCGTCGATCCGCGCGATCCTCGACGAGGCCGATGGCCGCGCCGAGAACGTCTACGACCGCTTCCTCTGGTCAGACATCCACTATACATCGAGGTATTCCTCGTATCTCCTCGAAACGGTAATCAGGGAATACCTCGACGAGCGCACGGCGCTCCTCTTCGACAACGAGCTCATCGAGCTCTACCTGCGGATCCCGCTACGCTACAGAGCCGGCAACACACTCTGGAAAAAATCGATCGCACGACTCGATTCCGCCCTCGCCCGAATCCCGGACAACAACACCGGGTGTCCCCTCACCGTGCCTGAGTTCGCCGTCCAGACATTCACGCTAATGCGGAAACTCCCCGCCATCTACCGGAAACATTTCGGGCGCTCACGCGCGCGGTACGACCCTTTCTCACAAAACGCATGGTCGGATCACCCGGAGATGATCCGGCGGAACGAGAAGTTCCGCCGCTTAATCGAGGAGACCCTCGCCGATCCCGCATGTATCGATCCCGCGATCTTCGACACAGCCCGAGTTGGAGAAATACTCCGGGATCATCTCGCGGGGCGACGGAACGCGATGAGCCTTATATTTTTATTGCTCACGTTCGGCAGATGGTATAAAAATTACGGTCCATACGCCGACCGTGACGGAGGTGCATTGAAGTGAAAATGATCGGGCTGATAGGCGGCATGAGTTGGGCGTCGTCGGCCTATTACTACCGGATCATCAACGAAGAGGTGGAGCGCCGCCTCGGCGGGCTGCATTCGGCGAAGATGATCCTCTACAGCATCGAGTTCACGGAGCTCGAGGACATGCAGCGCGCCGGCAAATGGGAAGAGGCCGCCGATTACATCACCGATATCGCCCTGGTGCTTGAAAGCGCCCGGGCCGAGGTGATGCTGATCTGCTCGAACACCGGTAACGAGGGCGCCGACAGGGTCGCCTCCCGCCTTTCAGTACCACTCCTTAACATCATCGACTGCACGGCGGAGCTGATCGTGGCGCAGGGCTTCGCGCGGATCGGCCTTCTCGGAACCGAATACACGATGGAAAAGGACTACTTCAAGGGACGCCTCGCCGAGCGCTACGGCGTCGAGGTCCTCGTGCCGGACGGGGAGGGACGCCGCATCACGCACGACATCATCTACGACGAACTCTGCCACGGGAAGATCACCGAGGAATCGCGGCGGGCGTACCGGGATATCATCGCATCCCTCGTCGAGCGCGGCGCCGAGGCGATCGTGCTCGGCTGCACGGAACTCCCCCTCATCATCAAACAGGAAGACTATGAGATTCCCCTCTTTGACACGACGAGAATCCACGCCGCCGCAGCGGTCGATTTCGCGCTCGGCGACTGACACGAACGTGCCGTGCCTCTAATCCGGCCTCCCGCCCGAATCCTCCCCACTCTCCCGCAGGAACCGGTGATAGTAACGCCGCAGGAAGTACCAGTGGATAAACTTCGATATCGCGCTCGCCACCGCCGCGCCCATCGCGCCGTAGAAATAGATGAGGATGATGTTGCCGATAACGTTGCTTGCCGCCTCGGCGTGGGCGACGTTGCGGATCCATTTCCCCTTCCCTTTCGCCGCGAGGAAACCGTATGGCTGGTACATACCCTGGAAGAAAGCGGCGACTGCGAGCGGCGGGATGAGCCGCGCCGCCGGGAGGAATTTCTCCGTGAAGAGGAGCGTGACGATGAACCGGCCGAATACCGTGAGACCGGCGACGCATACGGCGAGCCAGATGAAGTTGTAGACGAGCATCTTCCGCGGCACGCGCGAGAATTCGGTGAACCGTCTGAAGAAACTGAGCGCCAGGGAACGTGAGAGGCCGTGCATCGGCGCGGTGATCACCATAGCAAGGTTGTAGAAACCGAGCTGCGTCGTGTTCACGAAGTAGGTGATGAAGATGCCATCGAGGTGATACGTCGTCAGGTTCGCGATCTCCCCCTGGTAGACGTGAAATCCATACTCTCTCGTCTTGCGTATGACCGCCGCGAGGTTCACCCGCAGGTTATCGTACCGCGGCCGGTACAGGGCGGTGACGATCCACATGCCGCCGACGATGCTCGCAACGTGGAGGAGGGCGAAGTGGAACGGCTCGATTTCGACCACCCTCAGGAGCAGGAGGGCGCCGAGGATAAAGATAACCCGCGGAAAAACGTGAAGGAGCGACATACGCTCGATCCTGTTCATGCCGACTCCGACACTGTGGACGACATAGGTGAGGGGAAGTCCGATGAGGAGAACGGAGCTGGAACGGAGTATCCAGCCGATCTCGGTGTTAAAAATCGAGTCGACGAAGAAACTCGCGGCGAGGATGAACAGTGCGTACCCCGCACCGATAATGAAGGCGGCAACGACAAGGGCGCCGGCGAGTTCGCGCTCCTTTCTCTCGTCCCTCATCTCGGCGATGAGGAGCTGGCCCGCGCTGAAGACCCCGAGACGGAAGAAAAGGATCGTGAAGGTGGTGATGGTGATAAAAAACGCGAAGACACCGTACCCGGCAGGATCGAGGGCGCGGGTCGTGATGACGCGAGTGAAGACGCCGAGGATGATAGCGATGATCTGGGTCGAGTAGAGAACGGATATCTGGCGGCCGGACCTGCCGGTGAAATCCTTCTTGAAGTTGCTGAGGAACCCCTTCGTATCTATCATACGTGTTATCATCCGGTTCCACGACTTCGGGACACTCGGCCGCAGACGGGGAATCGGGCCGTGCAGACTCCTGTGACAAGATCGACTCTCGGGCGCAGTATACCGTATCTCGCCGGGAAGCCGGATAAAAAAATACTGTTAAGCAGGTGAACCCTGATATTGGCAAGCACTTGCCCTGTTATAAGTAACCCCTTGACGTCACAGACCGCCATCGGGATCGCCGGTCCGTTCGGCCGGCTCCGCATCCCGCCTGACATACAGATGATACCGGTTCGTCTCCAGCGCCACCCGTACGTAGGTTGCGTCGAGCTCCTCAGCGCAAAGATCGTCGGTAACGACGAATGTCATGGTCGAGTCGTTGTGCGCCAACCCCAGGCGGTGGTAGCGGGCAAGGTTGGTCTCCAAATTCCAATTTCTCCACAGGCGACGGCAGGCACCGACCGCGTATTCCTGGTCCACGGCCAGCCCCAGCTCGGACTGCAGGTACGAACCGATGGCCTTGACATCGCGCACCATGATCTCGGACCGGTTGTAGGTGCCGATCCTGGAGGCGGAGAACACGGCCACCGCCGCCAGCAGCAGGCCCGCAGCGATCTGCCAACCACGCAACAGGCGTGAGCCGTCGCGTAGACGCTCGATGAGATCCGATGTGATCGCCGCCACGGGCAGGGCGGTAGCAATGGCGTAGAAGGGAAACGAGGGCAGCACGTAGAACATGGACCGGCGCGGGCTGACCATCAGGGGCACCGAGCCGGCCAAGGCCAGCAGAAGGAAGGTCAGGGCCCAGCGCATGTGATCGGCCGTAACCCCCGACAGCAGCCGTTTGCGCCAGCCCGCCAGTGTGATCGCCAAGGCGACAACCAGCGCCGGCAGCAGCGTGTTCAGCAGCTTTACCAGGTATATAAAGGGATTGCCCGTGTCGGTCCGCTGGCCGCTCATACTGGGCAGCAACTGAGTCTCGAGATAGCGCGCGATGTTGTATCGCGCGGCGGGAATGGTCATCACCAGCGCCATCAGCGCCGCCGCGCCAGTCACCAGGAGCAGCGTGCGCCCGGCGGTCCGTCGCCAGCCCAACCGTCGCGTTCCCAGTTGGTAGGCGCCCAGAGTGACCAGGGGAAACAGGCCCACCAAGCCTTTGGTCAACACAGCAGCGACGACGGCCACCGCCCCCAGCAGCAGATACAGCGCCCAGCGCTTGCCGTCCCGGCAGCTGCGCAGCAACAGGATGACCGCACCCAGGGTGAAGATGCTCATGGTGTTCTCGAGCATGTTGTTGGCGTATGCCCAGGTCACCTGGGGATTCATGAACCAGAACAGCACGGGCAGCCACGCAAGGCGGCGCAAACGCCGTCCGTCGGGCACAACCTGCTTCCACAGCACTATGATCAGTCCGCTGCATACCAGAACAGTGAACAGCGAATACGCATGCTCAACCCAGACCCCTTCGCCCAGCACACGGTAAAATAGCGACGCGATGTTCAATCCCAACGGAGGATGCTCGAACCACTGGGCCTGCGATGTAAGGCTGAAATGGGGCGCCCAGAACGAACCCACTCCTGCAGCCAGGTTCCTCGCCAACACCGCGTAGATCATGCCGTCAAAAAACGTCCCCTCCGACAGCAGGATCGGCAACATGCCCGCCGCGCCGTAGGTAATGGTGAGGGCCCAGAAAATCATCTGTTTTTTCGCCATATTCCAGTTTCCCTGGTCCTTATAGAAACAAATCCCGGCTCTACTGGTAAGGAGCCGGGCTATTCTACCGAACCGGATGACGGTTCGAATTCTTTGCAATGGTGGAGGCGGCGGGAATCGAACCCGCGTCCGGAAATACTTCCATGGGACTTCTACGTGCGTAGCCCGGAGAAATTGATTCGCCTCATGATGCCCCTCCGGGCAACGTTACCATGACGCTATCACCCTTAGTTTCTCGCCGGTCTTCCGGGTGAGGGTCCACCGACCAGCCGCCGGAAATCGTCGCCCGGTATCATCCCCCGCCGGCGCGGGATGAGCGGACGGACAGCCCGTGTTTAGGCTGCCAGTGCCAAGTTGTCGTTGGCAGTTGTGTTTTGCCACCTGTTTTACGAGGTATGATGGCACCTCGGCACGCTTCTCCCACTTCATCTATCCCCGTCGAATCCATTCGCCCCCACAAGAAGCCTTGACAGTTTAAATATACTCCGTTTTTACATATATGTAAAGCTGCACGGGAATATTAGATCAAACGGCCGTTCAGGCGCTTTTCAGGCATATTTCATGCCCGGCCGCCGGCTTCAGGTTCGGTTTTTTCTTAAAAAGAGTATGCGCGTCTGAAAGGTGCTCAGGAATTGTGAAGCGAAGGGGATCCTCTTTAAAACAGGATATATGGAGTTCAACCTGGAATGTCTTGAGGCGGCGAGCTCGCAGAACTCGTACTCATCGAAGAATTCCTCGACGAACGAGGTTATTTTCTTTTTCGACAGATAGTTAGTGCCTTCCTTCAAGCCATTGTAGTTGATATGGGCGACCTCTTCCGGCGACATCCCTTTCTGCCTGTCATTCCTGATCCCGAGTTTTGCCCAGAAATAAAGATACCAGTATTGCTGGATGATACTCGCCAACGGTATGTGAAGATGAGACTCGATCAGACGGTAGCGGGAAGGGAATATATGCAGGCTGACGCCTCCCGGCGCCAGGACCCTGTGGATTTCACGCAACACGTCCCGGTAGTTCTGCACGTGCTCGAAGACCTGACAGCTGTACACGATGTCGAAAAAATCATCATCGAAAGGGAATCGATAAGGTGCAGTCTCAATCAGGCGGACATGACCATGCCTGGCCAAGGCCGGGATATCGCCCTCCTCCCCGAATTTCAGATCACACCCATATGCCTCGTATCCTCGCTCTCTCAAGCCCATAACGCCTCTTCCACTCCCACATCCGAAATCGAGGACAGACGAGCCATCCCTTGCTCCATGCCCAAGGTCTCTGAGGGTCTGCAGGACTTTCGAGTATTGTTTCTCCATCTGCAACTCACGAGTAACGATGTCTATATTCGACAGTTACGATACCAGAGTATAGGGTTGCAGCCGGTCCTGCACAAAACCATTTTTTCAGGATACGGAGACAATCGTCTGTCGGAAACCCCCTCGAGGAAATCAGTTTCGGCCTCAGTAACGATTCCCAAGATTTTTCATTGATATTTTTTTTGAAACCTTGAATACTCCTCGCTCGTTTAACGTACTATCAATGCAGTCAGTTCACAGAAGGGTTTTTTTAACCGAAAGCTTCCCGTCCGGGCAAGCTTTCAACACGTAAGAGAGGGAGGATTTCCATGAGGAAGGCGCTACTGACCCTGGTCGCCGTCGCCCTGATGGCCGCCAGCGCACCGGCGGAGCAGCTCGAGTACCTCGACAAGCTGCCCCCGATCATCGACCGTGAGATATTCTTCGGCGATCCCGAGATCTCGTCCGCGCAGATCTCCCCGGACGGCAAGTACATCTCGTTCCTCAAGACATACAGGGGCAAGATGAACATCTGGGTGAAAGGTGTCGACGAACCGTTCGAGGATGCCGATCCGATGTCGGCAGACACGGTCCGCAACGTCCGCGGCTACGGCTGGTCACAGGACGCGAAATATGTCATTTACGTTCAGGACAAGGGCGGCGACGAGAATTACCATCTCTACGTTATCGATCCCAGGGGCGAGATCGACGAAGCGACGGGCGTCCCCCCCGCGCGCGACCTCACCGACATTGACGGAATAAGGGCGATGTTCTACTCGTTCCCCGAGGACACCCCCGACATCATCTACATGGGACTGAACGACCGCGACGAGCGCTATCATGATCTCTACCGCCTTCATCTCTCGACGGGCGAGCGCGAGCTGATCTTCGAGAACACCGAGGGGTACGGCGGATACACATTCGATCTGGACGGCAACTTCAGGCTCCTGCAGAAGACGACCGACGACGGCGGCACCGAGTACTTCCGCATCGACGGCGACAACATCGTCTCGATCATCAAGTCGACGAACGAGGAAAACGTCGGCGTGATCCGCTTCCACAATGACGGCAAGCGGGTATACCTCGACACGAACATAGGCGAGGATATCGATCTCTCCCGCCTGACCCTCTTCAATGTCGAGACGGGCGAGGAAGAGCTCGTCGAGGCCGACCCGAAGAAGGAAGTCGACTTCGGCGGAACGATCTTCTCCGACAAGGACGAGAAGCTCATTGCCACCTACTACGTAGGCGACCGCCTGCGCATCAGGTTCCACGACAAGAAGTTCGAGAAGGCATACAAAAAGCTGAAGAAGCAGCTCAAGGACGGCGACCTCTACATGGGCTCGGGTACCAAGGACGACCATTACTGGATCGTAGCCGTGACGAGCGACGTCGACCCTGGCGCCAGATATCTCTACGATATGGAGACGGGCGAGCTCAAGTTCCTCTACAGGCCGCGTCCGAAACTTCCCGTCGAGTACCTCGCGGAGATGAAGCCGGTCAAGTACAAGTCCCGTGACGGCCTTACGATCCACGGCTACCTGACCGTACCGAAGGGCGTGAAGGCGAAGAACCTTCCCGTCGTCATCCACCCGCACGGCGGCCCGTGGGCACGTGACATGTGGGGCTACAATCCTTACGTGCAGTACCTCGCCAACCGCGGCTACGCGGTATTTCAACCCAACTTCCGCGCCTCGACCGGTTACGGCAAGGCGTTCTTCAACGCCGGCAAAAAGCAGTGGGGATTTACGATGCAGGACGACCTCACCGACGGCGTCAACTACCTCATCGACAAAGGCATCGCCGATCCGGAGAAGGTCGCGATATACGGCGGCTCATACGGCGGCTATGCCACCCTGGCCGGGCTGGCCTTTACGCCCGACGTATATGCCTGCGGCATCTCGTATGTCGGCGTATCGAACATGCTGACCTTCCTCAACTCGATCCCGGCCTACTGGGAGACGGCGAGGAAATTCCTCAACGAGCAGGTCGGCGACCCGGAAAATCCCGAAGACATGGAGAGACTCAAGAAGCAGTCGCCTCTCTTCGCCGCCGACAAGATCACCGCTCCGCTGCTCGTCGTTCAGGGCGCCAATGACCCGCGCGTCGTGAAGGCCGAGTCGGATCAGATCGTGGTCGCGATGCGCGACCTCGGCCGCGACGTAGAGTACATGGTGGCCCCCGACGAGGGTCATGGATTCAGCAACGAGGGCAACCGCGTGGCGATGACCGTCGCGATGGAGAAATTCTTCTCCAAGCACCTCGGCGGACGGGTCCAGGAAGATATCAGGCCGGAGATCAAGACGTTGTATGACGACCTTATGGTCCCCGTCGCTTCGGTGACGCTGAAGGAGCCCGAGGGCGACATCGACGCCGCCATGATCGCTCCGCTGCCGGAAGTCGATGCGAACCTCGTCAAGCCGGCGAAGCTTTCGTACAAGGCCGTCGCCAGCGTTCAGGGCATGGAAGTGGACCTCGATATCACCATCGATATCTCCGAGGGTCAGTTCGACGGGAAACCGGCCTGGATGACGATTTCGGCGCAGAACAGCATGATGGGCAGCGCGATCGATACCTTCGTCGTTCACGGTACGAGCATGCTGCCCCTCTACCGCGGGGCCGAGCAGGGCGGAGCTGTCATCACTATGAACTACAGCGAGACTGCCGTGAAGGGCATGATCGCCATGGGGCCGCAGGAGATGCCGGTCGACACCGAGCTCGAGGCTCCCGTCTTCGGCGACGGAACGGCCCTCGACCTCGTAGTGTCCTGCCTGCCGCTCGCGCCGAAGTACAAGACCTCGCTCCGTTACTTCGACCTGCTGTCGCAGCAGGTGAAGGTATACGTCGTAGAGGTCACCGGCATCGAGGACGTCACAGTCCCGGCCGGCACCTTCGAGGCGTTCAAGATCGAGCTGAGGCCGATGGGCAACGAGCCCGGCGGCGGGACAGTCTTCGTCGACATGAAGACCCGCTACCAGGTCAGGGCGACGATGCAGCTTCCGGCGATGGCCGGCGGCGGCAGTGTCACATCAGAGCTGACGGCGATCGAATAGCGCGCCGCGATCATTCGATCGCGCGGCAATCGTTGATTCAGGGGCGCCTCCGCCGGGAGACGCCCCTTTTCATGACACCTGCGATCTATACGATTCCCCCGGGGCAAGCCCTCATCGCGATAAATTCGCTTTTCCGGCGGATATCCTTCCTGTTATCATCGCAATACATCCAAACCCACGGAGGAAAAACATGAAAACCGCCTCATTGACAAGCAAGCTGTCCATTATTGTACTTATCGCCATGCTGTCGGTCTCGTGCACGAAGATCGACTATGTCGGCAAGTCGTACGGCCCGACGTCAAATGTCGATATATATTTCTCCTTCGATGACGTCAAGGGCTCGTACGAGGTGATGGGACATCTCACCGCTACGGCAGGTACGTTCGTCAGTTCGGAGAAGATGCAGGAAAAGATCCTCGAGAAAGCCCGCGAGAAGGGCGCAGACGCAGTCGTGATCCTCGGACTCGACCATTACGTCAAGGGCAGCGGCAGTTCCTGGACCGAGACGACCGACACGAAGGATACCGGGAGCGGCACGAGGACAACCACGACAGGCTCTACGTCGAGCAATACCGAGGAGATGAAGGAGATAACGGCGAAGTTTCTCAAGTACACGAAAGAAGGCAAATGATTCACGCGAAGGTAATCGTGCGTTCTTTCTGACGGATTTTGTAAGCATTACAGATTGACACAAAACGCCTTATTGCGTAACTTGACAGCGTCATACAAACGAGGAGGCCAGAAATGAAGAAGTTCAATCTCTGCAGCGAGGGGAAATGCTGCCCCGAGGTCACAGTCGACAGGGACGAGGTCATCATCGTCGACGACGACGGCGGCAAGGTCAAGCTGACGAAGGAGCAGGTAAAGATCCTCTGGGAGAACCTCAAGTAGCTCTCCCGGTATTGCTCCAGATTATTATGAAGGCGCCGGGGACGATCCCCGGCGCTTTTCATTCCGGCATCGGCAATACCGATGCGGAATTGACATAAAGCTTCTAATTATGATACATTGTCGGCAATAAGGCTTCATCAGTATATTCGATAATCTAATGCGGAGGTCACGAATGCAGGGAATACGTGTATTTATAATAATCCTGGTTCTGATTCTTGCGGCAGCAACCTTTATCAATTGTAAGGGTGAGGGCGAGACCCACATATTCGGGGGTGATCCAGACGAGCCGAACGACCCGCCTGAAACGCCCCATACTCCGTATCCGGAGGACAATGCCACAGATCAGAGCACCAGGCCGATTTTCTCTTGGCAATGCGAAGATCCCGATAAGGACCCACTTACGTTCACGATCTATCTGACTCGCACTTACGATTATTTCGAACACGATCCCTTTGTAGCCTCCGACACTTCGTACGCCATAAATCTGGACCTGGAAAAACAGAGGCGGTACGACTGGTACGTCGAGGCCGACGACGGGAGCAACGATCTGGTAACCAGCGAGACCTGGACCTTTTATACCGGGGAAACGACTAACAATCCGCCATTCCCGCCGTTCAATCCCGACCCGCCGGATTATGCGACCGATGTCCAGGCGGAGGACGTGACCTTGAGCTGGGAAGGCTACGACCCGGACGGGGACCCACTTGTATACGACGTCTGGCTGGAGCACCATCTTGTCAGTGGCGAATTCATCGTTGAAAACCACCCGGATACTTTCTATAACGTCGGCCGGCTTGGAAAAGGCGTCGACTTCAGATGGTATGTCATCGTAAAGGACGACCAGGGAGGAACGGCTTCCAACTACGAATCGGAGTGGCGCTTCGAGACCGAGGAAACCAACGACCCACCGGAGATGCCTCACAATCCGTACCCGGCGGACAATGAGACCAATGTAGCACTAGACGCTCTGCTGGTGTGGCATTGCTCCGACCCCAACGGGGACCCGCTGACTTACGATGTCTGGTTCGGTCCGCCTCTTATACCGATACTCGTCAGCGCCGGACAATCCGAAAGAAACTACCAACCCACAACCATGCTCAGAGACACCGAATACGAATGGTGGATCATCGCGTATGACGACGAGGGAGCGGAGACGCAGGGGCATTTCTGGAGTTTCACGACAGCGAACGAGGTATACACGGAGCTTGAAGTCCTCCGGAACATCTACAACGACTACGGCACAGTAATTCGTGACGACATGATCAAGGCCAGGTTCGACGGTACTTATGCTCCTGAAGGCGGGATAATTCCACTGCAGCCCGCCGCGGTGCTGTGCAACGCTTACGCCCTCTGCTGGCTGGACCTCGAGAAGATCTACTTCTACAGGGATCCTCAGAACGATGTCTTTCTCAGTCCCGGAGGAACGTATACATTCGATGTCACAGCCGGAGGAGGTGTCGACCAGGGTCTCAATGTGTCGGTAGATATGCCCGATTGCGAGGCGTACTTCACCAGCCCGGACAACAACACTTCAGTATCAATAATCGATGGATTCGAAGTGGTGTGGGTCTCAAGCTGCCCGGGGACGGGAACGGTCGACATATACGTCCGCAATGATATGGGCGAAGACATCGGGGTCCACGTGACAACCGCGAATGACGGCAGCTACACATTCGCTGCTGGTGAACTTTCGGCCGCCGCCGGCTCATTTCAGATTTTCGTAGATATAATCGCGGTTGAAGAAAGCCGGATTGATGTGACTGGATATAATTCCAATAGCTTCCGTCGGGCGCGGATCTTCAGTTCTCTTATGCTGTACACTATGTAGGCTTTGCTCGGGGTTGTTCATGTCCGGTTGAGCCGCCAGTCGTATGGCTCGTATGATATCTTCAGCCGGCCGGCATTCTTCTCCACGAAGCGCCGGTCGGCTTCTTCATAGAAATACGGGGCTATAAAATCCAGGACCGCTTCGTTCGAGCCGCCGAAATCGTCTCTGTACCATCTGAAGATCTCCGACAGGATCATCGAGCCTCGGCCCCTGTCGATGATTGCTCCGCCCGAATTGATAAAGGTCCTCCCCGATATCTCCAGATCCTTTTCGAGGGTCTCCGCCCTGTAGATCTCTATCGGCGGGCACGACCTCGAGGCGCAGACGAGTGCGAAATGGATCCGCGGATCGACGTGTTCGGTCATGAGGGACAGCCTGGGATCGTTTCCACGGAAAGGCCTCTGGCGTGTGACCGGCAGCCGGGCGTTGCCCCGCAGGATGCCGTGTTCGATGTCATCAGCGGTGAAGGTCATCCCGCCGATATTATAACCGATCCTCCGGAAGAAGTTTGTTACCTCCTTGATCGAATCCCGGATGCCGAGTTCGATCACGCCGTGTATGACGAGAACGTTGAAAACATTGATCCAGAACGCCAGGCGTTCCTCGGACGATCGCAGGGATGAAAGATCGAAACCGGACAGCTCTGATGAACAGGCCTTGTAGAGCCTGAAGAAGGATGAACCGGCTATCTCCTCGACCGCAACACGTCCCTCGGCGGGATGAAAGAAGCCGCCTCTCAACGTGTTCATCAGCCGCTTCAGATCGCCGGCGACATCTGCTGCCGCCTCTGACGGCACGTCTTCGCCGGAATTCAGTATAAATCTGCGTGTGAAGAGTATGCGCCGGTT
>JAUWMD010000087.1 GCA_030613345.1 Candidatus Krumholzibacteriota bacterium | reverse complement strand
TGAGGGTCTTCGACGTTTCCGGCAGGCAGGTCGCCACCCTCGTCGACGGCTTCCAGGAAGCGGGTTACAGGAGCGTGACCTGGGACGGCACCGACGACCGCGGCATATCCGTCTCGAGCGGGGTCTATTTCTACAGGCTGCGTGCGGACGAGTTCGAGGAGACGAAAAAAATGATCCTGCTGCGCTAGCGCGAGACGGCTCCGTGCGACGATGCTGCTTGAATTAAAAACCGGTTTGGTATACCGTTACCGAGTCGGCTCTTGCTACATCGGGCGCCGCCAGACAGGGGGATTCGATGAACTCACCGGGAATATCACATTCTCTGATCTTCAGGCCGGTGTCGGCCATTCTGGCCGCGCTGATGCTCATTACAAATTTCTCGCCAGGCTTCTCGCAGGACTCGGATGACATCTTCGAGAAATGGGACGAGGTCAGCCTGCTCCGTGCCCGCGGCGAGTATTCCGAAGCGATCACGATGCTCGAAGGCATCATCGAGGACTATCCCGGAGACGGGAAGATCCAAAGAAGGGCATGGAACCTCCTCGTGCATACGAAGTCCAAGGCGGGCGACAGGGAAGGGGCGACGCGTGCCGCCCGCGAGGCCCTGGAAAACTACCCCGACCTGACGGTGAACACTTCGATCCTGCCGGCCAGGATGAACGACACGTACGACGAGCTGAGAAGCGCGATGTTCGGGTCGCTGAAGGTGACGGGGCCCGAGGACGCCGACCTCTATCTCGAGGGAGACACCCTGGGGACCGCTCCGGTCAGTATCGCCTACCTCAGAACGGGTATCTATTCGCTGACGGCGGTCAAGTCGGGGTACCACGAGCTCAGCGATACGATAAGGATAGACCCGAGCGAGACGCTGACGATGGCGCTTGCGATGGACCGGAAGAGGGACAAGAAGTGGTGGCTCTACCGCGCGGGCCCGGTAGTGCTGGCGGGAATCGCGGCGGCATTCTTGATCGCCGCCTCTTCGAGCGGCGATGATCCGGCCGAGCCCCTGCCCGGACCGCCGGCGCCTCCATGATCGACTCTGTCGGCGGTTTTACATACGGGCCCTTAATAACATGAGCGGATCACAGACAGGCAGTTTCAGACCTATCCCGAATCCTTACATCGTCGGGAACCCGATCGAGGACAGGCGCATGTTCTTCGGACGGGTCGATGACTTCGAGTTCATCAATAAGAAGGTCACGGGGAACCGCAAGGGCGGGATAATCGTCCTATGCGGCTCGAGGCGGAGCGGCAAGACCTCGATACTCTTTCAGATAAAAGGCGGCAGGCTCGGCGAGCAGTTCCTCCCCGTCCTCGTCGACATGCAGTCGATCACCGCCCGGAACGACCACGAGTTTCTCCAGACGCTCGCCACCGAGATCGCATCGGCCTTCGGGGAGCGCGCCTCGCTGATCACCGAAGGCTTCCTCCAGCGTCTCGAGGCCAATCCTCTCCTCGCCTTCAATGAGTTCACCGGGAAGGTCTCCGAGACGCTCGGAGACAGGAATCTCATCCTGATGTTCGACGAATACGAACTGTTCGAGTCACATATCGAGCGTGACCGGTTCAGCGCCGACGTCCTCAACCTCCTCGCATACTGGATGGAAAACACCGACGGCATCTTTTTCCTCTTCACCGGATCGGACAAACTCGAAGAGCGCGATCCCCGCTATTGGGATTCCTTTCTCGGGAAGGCCCTCCACAGGAGGATCAGCTTCCTGCGCCGCGGCGATACCCTGCGCCTGATCCACGATCCGGTCGAGGGACTCGTGGAGTACGAGGAGGGTGTCGAGGACGGGATCATTGATCTGACGGCGGGCCAGCCCTTCTATACCCAGGTGCTCTGTCAGTCGATAGTCGACCACCTCAACGAGTCCGGCAAGAACACTGTAAGCGCCGACGACGTCGATACGGTCGTCGAAGAGATAATAGAAAATCCCCTGCCCCAGATGATCTTCTCCTGGAGCGCTCTCGGGCAGATCGAGAAGATCTCCCTCTCTATTATCGCCGAGTTGACAAAGGAAGATCCCTCCCCCGTCGCGCCCGAACGGATAGTGGAATTCGCCGAGAAAGAGAGAATAGGCTACAGGCTCGACCTGAACAAGGTCCGGGAGACGCTCGAGCGACTCTTCTACATGGACTACATCGAGAAGGATCCGGAGACAGGCGGTTACGCCTTCAAGATGGACTTGTGGAAACGATGGGTCGTGCGGATGCACTCGATCTGGCAAGTCCTCGACGAGATCGCCTCGGAGGAGGGCGAGCTCGAGGAGGGAATAGAACCGGTCAGCAGGCGCAGGAGGAACATCATCCTCGGCATCGCGGCGGCCGCAGTCGTCATCAGTGCTTCCCTCACGTATGCCTGGTACGCGACCGAGCAGGGAAAGCGGGCCGCGATCGTCGCCCCGCCCGATTCAACGACGCTGTCAGTCACCACTCAGCCTTCCGGGGCGGATGTATTCCTCGACAGGACGCTTATCGGGCGATCGCCGGCGACCACCTCCGTCCCCGCCGGAAACTCGGTCCTGCGGATCTCACTCGCAGGCTACAGGGAGTTCGAGGACTCTCTTCTTCTGGAGAAGGACGTACCGCTATCGAGAACCGTCGAACTGGCAGAGCAGACAGGCTCCCTCAGGGTAAAATCGACGCCCCCGGGAGCTCTGATTACCCTCGATGGCACGGAAACGGGTCTCACAACTCCGGAAATATTCGACTCGCTTTCGGTCAACAGGATTCACGCCGTCAGGCTCTCCCTGCCGGGGTATTACGCGAAAGACCTGGACGGGATAGAAATCGCCGTCGACTCGAGCGTGACCGTATCGCACGACTTCAGCAAGGTCGTCCACCCTCTGACGGTGATCTCCGATCCGCCCGGCGCGTCGATCGTCCTGAACGGAATCGAACGGGGAACATCTCCGGTCAGCATCAGGGCCGTCGAGGAAGGGCGGCATGAACTCGTCGCAAGGCTGGCAGGCCACTACGAAGCGAGAAGGACTATCGAAGTGCCGGCGGGCAACAACCAGATATCCGTCACACTGGAGCCGCTTCCGCCGGGCACACTGATCGTCGAGATCCTCCCCTACGCCGAGCTCTGGATCGACGGAGAGCTGAGGGAGAGGGACGCGCTGAATTACCGCACGGAGCTTCGACCTGGCACGCATACGATAGAGCTGCGCCACCCCGATTACGGGACGGTCACCGAATCCGTCGAGATACCGTCGGGTGGAAGCGTCACGAAGACCTATAACCTTGAAACGAGGAAGAGATGATCATCGGCGAGGTGCTTGCAGGCCGGTACAAGGCCGAGAAGAAGATCGGGCAGGGCGGCTTCGCCTCGGTCTACCTCGGATCTGACAACAAGCTGCAGCGTACAGTGGCGATCAAGGTCCTCTCGAGCGTCTCCGACAACAAGAGCTTCAGGGATCGGTTCTTCCGCGAGTCTCAGGCGTTGGCAAACCTCAACCACCCCAACATACTGACCGTCTACGACTGCGGGGAGCACGAGGGACGGGAATTCCTCGTCATGGAGCTGGTAAACGGTCCTTCGCTCGAGAACCTCATAGCCAAGGCCGAGCTCACGATGCCTCAGGTCATCTCGATCGCCCTGCAGATATGCCGCGCGATGGAATACGCGCACGCGCAGGGAATAATCCACAGGGACCTCTCACTGAGGAATATCATGCTCGATGAAGACGACACCGACAGCGCGAGGGTCAAGATTCTGGACTTCGGCCTGGTCAAACTCGTCTATTCGGGGGTGCAGACGACCGGCAACGCAATGATGGGCACCCCGGCCTACATGGCGCCCGAGCAGGTCCTCGGCAGGCCGACCGACGGCAAGGTCGACATATGGGCCTTCGGTGTCGGTCTTTACCGCATCCTTACCGGCGAAATGCCCTTCAGGGGAGAACACCCTGCCGCCCTCATGTACTCGATCGTCAACGATTCCGACCTGGTATTCACCGAATCGACGCCCGCCGCCATGCGGGACATGCTTGCACAGTGTCTGGCGAAGGATCCCGGCCAAAGGCCCGGCTTCGACGAGCTCACCGCCGAGCTCGAGAGGATCGAGCAGTCGCTCGGCGACGATCCAATGGGCGGGATGACGATCCTGACCCACATCAGCGAGCTGGCCGACCGCAGCAGCAAGCGCAATCCCTACCTAAACAGAGTGATGATCAAGAATCCCGACGACTTCTTCGGGAGGGAGAAGGAAATACGGAAGATCTATTCACGTCTCGACGCGCCGCAGCCGCAGTCGATATCGGTCGTGGGCGACAGGCGCATCGGCAAGTCCTCCCTGCTCAACTACATCTACACGAGGAAGAACCGCAAGAAGTACATGCAGAACTATGATTCGGCGATCTTCGTCTATCTCGATTTCCAGAACACGATAGACAACGACGTGACGAAGTTCATCGACCTGCTCTTCACCATTTTCAGCTTCGAGACGGGCGACGTGACGAAATACACTGCGCGCCCCAAGACCCTCGAGCAGCTCAAGAGCGTCATCGCCGAACTGAGCGACGAGGGAAAGAGAATCATCGTGATGATGGACGAATTCGAGATCATCACCCATAACGAGAACTTCGAGGAGGATTTCTTTTCCTTTCTCAGGTCGCTGGCAAACTCGTTCCGCGTCGCCTACGTGACCTCGTCGCGCGACGAGCTCCAGATGATGTGCCACAACAAGGACATCTCCGACTCGCCGTTCTTCAACATATTCTCGAACCTGCCGCTGCGGCCGTTCACCGAGGACGAAGCGAGGGACCTCATCACTTCGCCGTCCAGGCGCGAGGGTGTCCCGCTCGAACAGTACGCCGACAGCATCCTCGATCTCGCGGGGCTCTTCCCCTTCTTCCTGCAGATCGCCTGCTCGAGCACCTTCGAATATCTCGTCGACAACCCCGACTCGGAGCCAGACTGGAAACGAATTGCCGGGACGTTCGAGGAGGAAGCTCTTCCTCATTACAGCTTCGTCTGGGACAGGTTCGACGAGATGGACAGGCAGAACCTCTGGAAGACCGCCGGCGGCGGGACGGTGGACAGAAAATCCCGGTATGTCAGCGAGGACCTTCTGAGGCGCGGGTATCTGGTCGAGACGAAGGACGGATTGAGGCTCGGCTCGAGTTCCTTCGCCGACTTCGTGATGAAGCAGCCGGGCGGGCCGGACGGCGGATCGAAGATCTCGTCGCTCTTCGGCCGGTTCAGGCGCGGGAAGGATCGAGGGACGAGTTGACATGAAGAGGCTCGCCGCAGCTGCAGTCACCGCGATGATCGTCACGACAGGGGCGGCAGCATGCCTCGCGCAGACCGTACCTGTCGAGGTCGACCCGGCCTGGTCGTCCGGCCCGGCTAACAACTCCTACTCGGTGGCCGCGGCCGACATCGATCTCGACGGCGCTCTCGACCTGATATTCGCCAATTTCGACGGAGTCAACACGATCTACTTTAACGACAGGGGATCGATCGCGAGCATACCGTGGACTTCTACACCGGCGAACAGGTCGTCGGCGGTGGCACTGGGCGACCTCAACGGTGACGGATTCCCCGATGCCGTATTCGGCAACTACCAGCAGCCGAACACGATCTACATGAACTGGGGCGGCGGGCTCCCCGACTCCCCCACCAGCTCCACCGCAGTGAGCGAGAACACGTACCAGATCGTTCTCTGCGACCTCGACGGCGACGGCGACCTCGACATCGCCTGCGCCAACTACAACGCACCGAACACGGCATACCTCAACGACGGCGGGGTTTTCGGGGACACGCCCTTCTGGACGAGCTCGCTGTCCGAGCGCTCAACGAGCATCGAGGCCGGCGATCTGGCCGGCGACGGATTCCTCGATCTCGTCTTCGGCAACTTCGAGGCGACCAACACAGTCTACACGGGGTACGGCGATTCGATCTCATCGGCGCCGACATGGCAGTCCGATTCGACGAAGATCACATGGGAGATCGCACTCGGCGATGTGAATGGTGACGGGCTGCTCGACCTCCTCTGCGCCAACAAGGGGGAGTTCATCCTCGCCCAGCAGAACTTCCTCTATCTCAACGAAGGTGGCTCGCTGGCGACATCGCCCTCCTGGCTCTCGACCCAGACGAACAACTCGTCGGGGGCGGAACTCGCCGACATAGACGGAGACGGCGACCTAGACGCCATCTTCGGGAACACCGATCAGACGAACACGATCTATATAAACGACGGCGGGACGCTCCGTACCGATCCCTCGTGGAACTCCATCCCGGCCAACAGGACGTATATCAACACCCCTGTCGATGTCGATTCGGACGGCGATCTCGACATTATATTCGCCAACTCGGGTGACTGGCCCGACGGCGAGATCAACACCCTCTTCAGGAATATCACCGGGCCGTTCTCATACGGTTCGATGTGGACAACCGCCGCGTCGCACACGGTCCGCTCGATCGAATATCTCGACGTCGACTCGGACGGAGACCTCGAGCTCGCGTTCGGCTGCAACGGACAGCCTAATCTTCTTTTCATCAATGACAACGGGGTCCTGGAGACCTCGCCATCCTGGTCGTCCGGCCTGTCGGCCGCTACATTCTCGATCGCCTCCGGAGACATCGACGGCGACGGAGATCCCGATCTCGTCTGCGGCAATCTCGACGAGCCTGACAACCTCTTTATCAACGACAGCGGCGTGCTGCGCACCGATCCCTCGTGGTCGTCATCTGCTTCGCAGGCGACCTGGTCTGTAACGCTCGCCGATTTCGACGGGGACGGAGACCTCGACCTCGCCTGCGGGCACCTCAACCAGACAAACGCCATCTACATGAACACGGGCGGAACCTTCGAGTCGGAACCGTCCTGGACCTCGACGCCGGAAAACGGCACCTGGAGCGTCACGGCCGGGGACATCGACGGCAACGGCCTGCCCGACCTCGTCTGCGGGAACTCCGGCTTCAGCGGGGAGAACAACTGCATCTATTTCAGCTATACCGGCGAACCCGAGCGAATCCCTTCATGGGTCTCGGCACAGGCCAGCCGCACCTGGTCACTCGCTCTCGGAGACGTCGACGGGGACGGCGACCTCGATCTCGCCTGCGGGAACATCGACCAGCACAACACGATCTACATCAACGACGGCGGGGCCCTGTCGACAGATCCCGGCTGGTCTTCCGCGTCGCTCAACGCGACGAGGGCTATTGCCTTCGCGGATGTCGACGGCGACGGCGATCTCGACATCGCTTGCGGAAATTACTCACAGGCCGCCGTCGTCTACTTCAACGACGGCAACCTCCCCGCCGAGAATCACGGCTGGAGCTCGACTCTCGCCGGAGCGACCTGCGACATCGAGATCGCCGACATCGATCTCGACGGGGATCCCGACCTGACGGTCGGCCTGTACGGCCAGCCGTCGACAGCCTTCGGCGGCCTTGCCTGCCCCGCCTTCAGAGGCGACCCGGCAGCGCCGACGGGGAACAGGCCGCAGAACAGCGCCTTTATCAGCCGCGCAAGGATCGATGAAACGGTCGAGAACATCTACACGGTCGAGATTACCCTTTCGGACGTCGAATCTGATCCCGTCTTCGTCATTCCCGCCTACAGGTACCGTGGCGAGAGAGATATCCGGCCGGTCTTGTTTACCGGCCAGCCGACGCCTGCAGGTCCCCTCTCCACATCACAGACGGGAACGGTCCACTCGTTCGAATGGGACGTCTCGCTCCTTCCACTCGACAATCGGGACGTCACGCTGCTGCTGACCGTTATCGAACTCCCCGCTCGCGTCTCGACGATGCGGCACATGCCGCTCTACAGGCTCGAGGCGGGCCCGATAATTCCGAGCCGCCCGATAATAACGACACCGGCCGGCCCCCTCGAGTTCGCCACGGTGACCGCCGGGGACAGCGTCACGTCGACACTGCTGATAGACAACACGGGGAACGCGCCGCTGTCGATCTCGTCGATCACACTTCCCTCTCCCGAGATGAGGATCGATGCGACATTCCCGATCATCGTCGCCCCTCGCGACGCGCGCGCTCTGCCTGTCCACCTCGAGCCCGTTATTGAAACGGAGGTTTCCCCGTGGATCGAGATCGCGAGCAACGACCCGGCCTCGCCGACCCACCTGGTGGCCGTCGATGCAGACATACGGGCTTTGATCGTATCGAGCAGGCTCCTTCAACCGGAATGGCAGGACGAGGTCGAGCCCGACGAGGCCCTCACCGTGATCGTGACGCCCGCCCCGCAGGTGCGGGTCGAGACAGGCACGCTCTCCTACCGGATAAACGGCGAGCAGCAGTGGCGCGAGCTTCTGTTGAGCCCGTCGCAGAATGACTTCATCGCGATCATCCCCGGCGGACACGTCACCGAGGCGGGACTGGAGTACTATATCGAAGTGAGGAACGAACCGGTCGTCTCGACCGACCCGGACGGCGCCCCGGAAGACTCGACATTCTCCGTCCCGGTCATGCCCCCCGAGTGGGTCGACGCGGTGGCACTGGAGAATTCGGGCGATGGCTACCTCGATGGACGCCAGATAAGGGTGCTCGCCTCTCTTCAGCCCGGATCGGTCGTCACGGACGGAATACTCTACTTCAGGAAGGGCGGAGAGGGCGTCTACGAGCAGACGCCCCTCGACCTGCAGTTCGATCCGCCCTCGGCCCTTATCCCCGATACGATCGTCACGGCAGCGGGGATCGAGTACTGGCTCGAGGTCAATACACTCTCGAGGACGCTGACAAGCCCGGCGGTCGATCCGTCGGGAAGTCCCGAGGAGATCAGGGTAACCGTGCCCAAGCTCGCCGAGGAGAGCGCCTGGTCCGCCGAAAAGTACCGGATATTCTCCGTGCCCCTCGAGTTCAGCGCAGACTTTTCCGGCACGATCGAGGCCCTTCTCTCCGACCAGAAGGAGTTCGGGCCGTACGATCCGGTCAAGTGGAGGTCTTTCGCCTACCTGTCCGCCGAAGGAAGCTATGTCGAACTCTCTGAATCCTCCGCCGAGCACTTCAGGCCGTTGCCGGGAAGGGCCTTCTGGCTCGTATGCAGATCGAAGTCACGTATCGACACCGCCCCGGTGACCGGTTATTCGACCGGGACATCCGCGCCATGGCAGATCACACTCTCGCCGGGCTGGAACATGGCGGGCCACCCGTTCTCCTTCTCCGTCGAGTGGGATTCGATGATGGTCGACACGATGAGCATGGACGAGGCGGAGATGGTCCTCGTCGAACCGCCCGTCTCCTACAGCGGCACGGGGTACAGACACGATACATCCGTACTCGACCCGTTCGCCGGATACTGGATCAATAACCTCACCGACTCGAACGTCACGCTGAGCATTCC
>JAUWMD010000262.1 GCA_030613345.1 Candidatus Krumholzibacteriota bacterium | reverse complement strand
CGCAAGCGCGAGGTCGAGACGGAGATCTTCAGGGCCGCCAGGGGGCGGGCCATAGTGGAGATCATCCCGCCGGAGGAGATCACCGGCGTCAAGGGCGGCGACGTGAAGGTCCCCGTTATGCTGAAGAACCCGGGCTTTTTCCGGCCGTTCGAGATGCTCGTCTCGAGTTACGGCCTGCCCGAATACAAGTTTATCGATCCGACCGTTTTCGTGGCGATATCGTTCCTGATAATGTTCGGGATGATGTTCGGCGACGTCGGGCACGGTTTAGTGCTCTGCGTTATAGGCTGGCTGCTCGGATTCCGAAGGGGAGACCGTAGCGAGGGAGTACGTCTCGTCGGCAAGCTCGGCTTCTACTGCGGGCTCGCGTCGATAGTCTTCGGGTTCCTCTACGGGAGCATTTTCGGAGTCGAGACCTGGATACCGTACCTGTGGCTCTCCCCAATGCACGAGATCGGGAGGTTCTTCAAGTTCGCGATCTTCTTCGGAGTGGGGATGATCTCGGTCGGGATACTGCTCAATATGATCAACGCGATCAGGGCGCGTGACTTCAAGGCTACCTTCTTCGATCACGCCGGGCTGATAAGCGCCATTCTGTACTGGTGCGGGATAGGCGCGGTGGCCATATTCATGAGGAACAGGCCCGTACCGCTGCAGCTCGTAGCATTCGGGATCGTGCTGCCGGTCCTGCTCTTCTTCCTCAGGGAGCCCCTCTCGGCGATGTTCGGAAGGCGGAAGATGAGGTTCGAGACAGGCGTGGCTACCTATGTGATGGAATCGGTGATCGAGGTCATCGAGATAATCACCGGATATCTCGGCAACACAGTCTCGTTCATCCGCGTCGCGGCATTTGCCCTGGCGCACGCCGGCCTCTTCATAGCGGTGTTCAACATGGTCGATCTCGTCAAGGGGAAGAGTGGCGGGGTGGTCTGGGCGGCGCTGATATTTATCCTGGGCAATGCGGTGATCATTGCACTCGAGGGTCTGGTGGTGACTATCCAGGCCATCCGACTGGAGTATTACGAGTTCTTCGGAAAGTTCTTCATGGGTGGCGGGACTGCGTATAAACCGATCGGCCTGGGGGAGAATCCGGGCCGGAAAAAGTGAAAGGAGACCCGTAGAATGTCAGAGCAGCAGGCGCGCAGGAGGAAGATGAGAAAGTGGATCACGCTGTCGGCGACGGCGATATTTTCCACCGTATTCGTCGTCCTTCTAATTACACTTGTCTCGACCGCGGTGCATGTATACGGGCAGCAGCACGACACGTCCGCCGTACAGGTAGTGACCGAAAGCTACTCGCCCCAACAGGCGAAGATCATGATGTGGGGATTCGCCGCTGCGGCGTTCTCCACGGCGATCGGCAGCATCGGCGCCGGCGTCGCGGTGGCGTACGTAGGTTCGGCGGCGCTCGGCGCGATCGGCGAGAAGCCGGAACTGGCCGCGAGGGCGCTGATCTATGTCGGTCTCGCCGAGGGTATCGCGATCTACGGCCTGATCATCTCGATCATGATCCTCGGAAAGATCTGACCGGGACGGCAGCGGATCGGACAACGCGGAGAGAGTGAACGATGCAGTTCTACGTCATAGCGGACGAGAACACGGTAACGGGCTTCAAGCTCGTCGGCCTCGAGGGCGAGGCCGTCGAATCGCCCGATGGCGCCCGGGAGGCGCTTGCCAAGGTGTTCGAATCGGGCGAGATCGGCATCATCATCATCACCGAGAGGATCGCCGACTCGATACGCGACGAGATCGAGGACTTCACGTTCGGGCACGCATTCCCTCTGATCATCGAAGTCCCCGATCGCGAGGGCCCGGTGGAGGGAAGGGTCTCGATCAGGGAGATGGTAAACACCGCGGTGGGGATAAAGATATAGCGCAGCGCGCCATGCGCGCGGCAGGGAGCGGTTAAAGTGGTCGACAAGGAATCGGTAGAAAAGATCTGCGGACAGATAAGGGAGGACGGCGACAGGGAGATCGCCTCGATCCTCGATAAGGCGCGAAGCACCGCCGCCGACATCCTCGGTAAGGCTGAGGCGAAGCGCGACGAGGCGACGGAGAAGATCATGCGCGACGCCAGGGAGAGGGGTGAGACGGAGAGCAGGCGCCTCCTGTCGAGTGTCAACATCGAGGTCAGGCGCACGAAACTCAAGGCGCGCGAGGAAGTCGTCGGCGTGATAACAAAGAAGGGCGAGGAGGAGCTCTCCGGGATAAGATCGTCGGCCGGGTACCCGGACGTTCTCACCGGCCTGGTCGTTGAGGCGGTACGCGGGCTCGAGGGAAAGTCTTTCGTCATCTACGTCGACAGGAGGGACCTCGGGCTGCTCGATGAGAAGATATTCCCGCGAATAAAGGAGATGATGGCGGCCGAGTCGGCGCCGGTCAGTTCCCTTCAGGCGCGGCCGCTCGAAAAGTCTTCGGCCGGAGGGGCCCGAGCCGGTCACCCCGGCGGTAACGTGATATACGACAATACATTCGAGGCGCGGATGTTCAGATACCGCGACGATATAAGGATGGCGATATTCGACGAGGTCTTCTACCCGGAAGACGACGGGGAGACGGGAAGTGCTTGAGATAATCGGACAGGTCGACAAGGTAGTGGGGCCGGTGGTCCACGCCCGCGGTGTCGAGAAGGCGAAGATGCTTGACCTCGTCGAGGTGGGCGAGTACCACCTCGTCGGCGAGATCGTCAAGCTCGACGGCGACAGGGCCGTCATCCAGGTATACGAGGATACGACGGGGCTCGCGCCGGGATCGAACATATACTCTGCCGGCGTCCCTCTCTCGGTCGAGCTCGGGCCGGGTCTGATAGGGACGATCTACGATGGCATCCAGCGCCCGCTGGAGAAGATACGCGACACGTCCGACCAGTACATACAGAAAGGTATACACATTGCAGCGCTCGACCGTGAGAAGCGCTGGCTCTTCACGCCGTCGCTGGCCGTCGGGGACGTCGTCACGGGCGGCGAGGTCGCCGGCACGGTCCAGGAGACCGAGTTGATCGAGCACCGTGTCCTCGTGCCGCCCCTGGTGAACGGCAAAGTGACATGGGCAGCGGAAGAAGGCAAATACACTATCAACGACGTCGTGGCGAGGACCGAGAACGCCGAGGGCGAGTGCTTCGAGGTCCATCTCCACCAGCGCTGGCCGGTGCGGAAGGGCAGGCCGACGGGGAAAAGGATCCCGCTCAGCATTCCGCTCATCACCGGGCAGAGAGTCATCGATACGCTCTTTCCCGTCGCCAAGGGAGGCACCGTCGTCGTGCCTGGCGGATTCGGGACGGGCAAGACGATGACGCAGCACGCACTGGCCAAGTGGAGCGATGCAGATATCATCGTCTATATCGGCTGCGGTGAGCGCGGCAACGAGATGACCGATGTGCTGATCGAGTTCCCCAAGCTCGTGGACCCACGTACCAGACGGCCGATCATGGAACGCACGATAATGATCGCCAACACGTCCATTTTTTTTTTTGATTCGGGGTAGTCGTAGATCTACACCGGCATCACGATAGCGGAATACTACCGCGACC
>JAUWMD010000174.1 GCA_030613345.1 Candidatus Krumholzibacteriota bacterium | reverse complement strand
CTCCTCGGGGCTGCCTTCAGCGCCGTCGGACTTTTTGCATCGGCGCTGACGAAGAACCAGATCATAGCGTTCATCATCGGGATGATCATCTGCTTCTCCATGACGATGATCGACAAGATCCTCTTCTTCCTCCCCGAATCTATGCTGGGGTTCTTCCAGTTCATCGGGGCGAGCTATCATTTCGAGAACGTGTCGAGGGGGATACTCGACACGAGGGACTTACTGTACTTTGTGAGCATCGTCTTCGTAGCGCTCTACGGGACTTTCCTGGTGCTCCAGGAAAAGAAATAGGAAGGGGGAGAGATGAACAAGCGAATAAAATTGGGCAAGTACTACAGATTCCTCGTTTACGTCGCGGTCGTCATCCTGGTCAATATTGCCGGGCAGAACCTTTTCCTCAGGTCCGACCTCACCTCGAACGGCATCTACTCGCTATCCGAGGCGAGCCGGGACGCTGTCGGGAACCTCTCAGAGCCGCTGACGATAAACGTCTTCTTCACGAAGAACCTGCCCGCTCCGCATAACAACACGGAACGCTACCTCAGGGATCTCCTCGAGGAATACTCGGTCCACTCGAACAGGTACTTCAATTACCGGTTCTACGACGTCAGCACGGAGGAGGGCGATCTCGGTGAGGACGAGAAGCGCAACCAGCAGCTCGCCCGCGACTTCGGGATCCAACCGATCCAGATACAGGACGTTGAACAGGACGAAGTGAAGTTCAAGAGAGCCTACATGGGGATGGTCTTCATCCACGGCGATGTCGTCGACAAGATCCCAACGATAACTTCGACCGACGGGCTCGAGTACACGATCACCTCGAAAATCGAAAAGATGAACAACAAGATCAGCGCCCTCGTCGGGATGCAGGAGCCGGTAAGCGTGAAACTGATCTTCTCGCCGGCCCTGATCGACATCGCTCCCCAGGTCCGCATGGAGGGGATCTCGGAGATGCCCTCCCGCATAGAGGAGATCGTCAGGGAGCTGGGCGGCAAGTATTACGGCAAACTCGAATACTCCGTCGTTGATCCTGCGGCCGATGCTGCCGCCAAGGAGGAGAACAGCAGGTATAACCTCGTCACCCTCAGGTGGCGCGATATAACGGACGCGACCGGCGCGGTCGTTGTGCCGGCCGGGCAGGGAGCCGCCGCTATCGTCGTCGAGAAGGGGGAGAAGTTCAGAACGCTGCCCCTGATCGAGATATTCAACGTCCCCCTCTTCGGCACTCAGTACCAGCTGGCGGATATCGCGACGCTGTCAGAGCGGATCGGCGAGGCGATAGACGATGTCATCGACATCAACAAGAGAATCGGATACCTCGCGAGCCACGGCACGGCGCCGCTGAGGGGCGGGCAGCCGATGCCGGGCCAGCCGCAGCCCCCCTCGACGGGGCTTACCAATTTCAACGCGCTGCTGTCGGAGAACTACTCGGTCAGCGAGATCACCCTCTCCGAGGGCATCCCCGACGGGATCGATTGCCTCATAATAGCCGGCCCCAAGGAGACGCTGAGTGACTACGAGCTCTTCCAGATAGACCAGTTCCTGATGATGGGAAAGTCGCTGGCGATATTCCACGATTCGTTCGACGAGATGAATATGCCGCAGAACCAGATGGGACGCCAGCAGGGGCCGGTTTTCCTGCCGGTCAGCACGGGGCTGGAGAAGATGCTCGACCATTGGGGCGTGTCGATAAAACAGTCGTACGTGCTCGACAAGAGCTGCTTCGAGCAGCAGCTCCCGAGGCAGTACGGCGGCGGCAAGCAGACGATATACTTCGCGCCGGTGATAAAGGACGATAAAATCAACGACGGGCTCGATTTTATGAAGTACGTGAAGTCGCTGGTCATGCTCAAGGTCTCTCCGCTCGAGTTGAGGGAGGACGCCCTCGCGGCGGCGGGCCTGACGGGCGACGTCGTCTTCTCTTCGTCCGACGAGTCGTGGGAGATGAGCGGCAGGATAGATTTCAGCCCGTGGGCCATGCAGCCCCCCGATGACCCGGCCGACATGGAGAGCTTCCCGCTGGCTGTGTTGATCAGCGGCGAGTTTCCCAGCTGGTTCGCCGGAAAGCCCGTCCCCGGGAAGCCGTCGCCGGAAGGCGAAGAAGCCGACTCGACGGCCGCCGCCGACGTATCAGGCGGGCAGGAGCCCGATCTCGTCACCGATGAGGGCGCCGCAATCGAGATGGGCAGGCCGGGGAAGATATTCCTCATCACCAGTTCGGAGATCCTGGGCAACAACATCATCGACGAGGCCGGTGCTTCGACCCAGGCGACGTTCATCATGAACGTTATCGATCATCTCAACGGCAGGGACGCCTACGCCGACATGAGGGGGAAATCGCAGCGCTTCAATCCCCTCAGGGACACCAGTGCGGGAGCCAGGACTTTCGTCAAGACTCTCAATATCGCCGGGCTGCCCGTACTCGTCGTGGCGCTCGGTATCGTAGTATGGGCGAGGCGCTCCGGCAGGAAGCGCCGTATCCAGGCGATGTTCGCAAAGTAGAGCAGGCGGGAGGAAAGAGAAGTGAAAAAGGAATACATAATACTCGCGGTGGCTATCGTGGCTCTCGTCCTGCACCTCGTTTTCAGGGACAGCGACAGGACCCATTACGATATCCCGGAGATCGCAAAGCCCGCGAAGGAGCAGGTCACGAGGCTCGACGTACGCGGGCCATCGGGCAATCTGGTACTGAAGAGGTTCGACGATGTCTGGCTGTCGCAGCCGGAAGGGTATCCCATTGACAAGGGCAAGGTCGGCGGGATGCTCGATGCTCTGAGCGGGCTCGACATCGTCTCGCTCGTCTCCGAGGCTGAGAGCTACGGGCAGTACGACCTGGGGAAGGACAAGCGCGTATTCGTCGAGGCGTCGGGTGGGGCGGATCCGCTCCTGAAGCTTGACATAGGCAAGGTCGCGTCGACCCAGCGTCATACGTACGTGAAACTCGTCGGCAACAAGAACGTCTACCAGGTCAGCGGCAATATCAGGCGTACCTTCGATGTCGGGATCGCCGCGCTGCGCGACAAAAAGGTGCTGTTTCTCAACAGTGGAGCAGTCACGGGGATCACCGTCTCAAGTGGCGGCGAGAGCCTGACCCTGACGAAGATATCGCGCCCCGTCGAACCGGTCGAAGAGGGTGAAGTGCCGCCCCAGGCGGTCACCGCATGGATCACGGCCGACAGCACAGATGCCGACGGCAAGGTCGTCGACGGCATCCTCGGCCGCGTGGCCAATCTCCAGTGCGACGGTTTCCCCGAGGACGATCTTCAGGTCGACCTGAGCGAGCCGACATTCACTCTTGTAATCCACGGCGCGGATTCCGACACGCTGAGCATATACGGGCTTTCGGGTGAGAAGATGTTCCTTGCGACCTCGTCGCAGTACGATTTTCCGTTCATGCTTTCGGAATGGAAGATCAACCAGATAAAGAAGACTCCATCGGAGGTGATAGGGCAGGCGGATGAAGCGGAATAACTCCGGTTCAGATCATGTACGATAAGATAAGCGATTACGGCATTATCGGAGATTCCCGGACGGTTGCGCTGGTGAGCCGGACGGGCAGCATCGACTGGCTCTGCCTTCCCGACATCGATTCGCCGAGCGTCTTCGCCTCCATCCTCGATGATTCGAAGGGCGGCAGATTCGCCGTCCGTCCCTTTGGGACTTATGATTTCGGATCGCGGTACATCGAGGGAACGAACATACTCCAGACATTCTTTGAAGCTTCTTCCGGGCGAGTTGTTCTCACCGATTTCATGCTCATGCCGACAGATCGGGGGCGGGATCTGACGGGCGGATCACTGGTCCTGTACAGGAAGATCGAGGCGGAAAGCGGAGAGCACGAGATAGAGATTATCTTTGACCCGCGATTCGATTACGCCAGGGCCGATGCTGATATCTCCGTTGCCGAAGACGTGTTGATCGCTTCCGGCGGTGGATCGACAATAAGGCTCGATATCGCGGGCGCCGGGACATCGGTCCTGTCCGATTCCGTCAGGTCCACGTTCACGCTGCGGGAGGGCGATGCGGTCTGGCTCAGGCTTTCCACGGGCGGAGGCGGATCAGCGCGGCTTTCTCCCGTGGAGGGAGAAGCGGCGCTCGATGAGACGATCCGGTACTGGCGCGAGTGGCTCGCGAAAAACGAAACCGGGAGGGATCTCGACACCGGCGCATTCAAGTCTCTTGTCGACAGATCTGCGCTGACTCTGAAGCTTCTCGAGTACGGCCCGACTGGGGCGCTGGCGGCTGCCGCCACCACCTCACTGCCTGAGGCAATAGGAGGAGTGCGCAACTGGGACTACCGGTATTCCTGGGTGAGGGATTCCTCGCTGACGATCGAAGCGCTGTACGGCACGGGTCATCTCTCCGAGATGGAGAACTATCTCCGATGGATGAGGGGAGTGATGTGCGACTACGGTGGTTTCCAGGTGATGTACGGCCTGAGGGGCGAAAGGGAGCTGACCGAACAGACGCTCGATCACCTGGAAGGGTACAGGGGATCGAAGCCGGTAAGGATTGGCAACGGGGCCTGGGACCAGGATCAGCTCGATATCTACGGGGAGATACTCGACGCCGCATTCAGGCTCTCGAACTATGCCGGGAAGATCGACCTCGATATGTGGGAGTTCCTGAGGCGTTCGTGCGATACGGTCGTCGAGAGATGGAGGGACAAAGACAGCGGCATCTGGGAGGTCAGGGACGGCCCGTGGCATTTCGTCTACTCGAAGATCATGTGCTGGGTCGCTCTCGACCGCGGCCTGAAGATAGCACGGCGCTATGGGTTCCCCGCCGAGCTGGGAAAATGGGAGCGCGAGCGGGATCTTATCCGTGCCGAGGTCCTCGAAAGAGGCTGGAATGCGGATAAAAACGCTTTCGTGCAGCACTACGACACCGATGCCCTCGATGCCAGCTGTCTTCTGATTCCATTCTACGGATTTTTGCCTTATGACGATTCCTGGATGGTGTCAACGGCCGAGGCCATTCAACGAGAGCTGACCGAGGATGGATTCGTCTACAGGTACAGGGCCCAGGACGGGCTCCCCGGAGAGGAAGGGACCTTTCTTATCTGCACGTACTGGCTGATAGAAAACCTTATCGGGCAGGGGCGGCTCGACGAGGCGAGGAAACTGCTCGTGAAGATGGAGAGAACGGCGAACGAACTCGGTCTCTTCGCCGAGGAATACGATGCAGCGACCGGGGAGGCCCTCGGTAATTTCCCCCAGGCATTCACACATATTGGATATATCAACAGCGTCCTTGCCCTGAGCCGTGCGGAGAAGGATAGAAAAAGACGGGGCACGGAAACGGCCTCTTGCAGCGGCAAGGTGAAGGCGTTCTTCAACCGGCGCATACTCTTCACGCGCAGATTTATACTGAATTCCGGCGAAGACGTGCCGTCAGGGGCGGTAGCAGACGTCGCCGGCGATCTGAAGCGGCTGATGAATACGTTGAGAGGCGGCTTCTTTCATCCCGCCGAGGGACGTGTTGCGTACGAGGAGATAGCCGGTTCATCCTTCTTCAGGCTCTACAAGGCCTGTTCATCAGAGCTGTCCGGTTTCGATCTTTCATCCCTGCGATCGCCCGAGGAACGCCTGGCGTTCTGGATCAATATCTTCAACGTTCTCGTCATACACGGCGTGATCGAACTCGGCATCCGGGATTCGATCAAGGAGGTAACAAACTTCTTCCGAAGGATCGGTTATAATATCGGCGGGATGACCTTCACCGCTGATGACATCGAACACGGCATCCTGCGGGGCAACGC
>JAUWMD010000300.1 GCA_030613345.1 Candidatus Krumholzibacteriota bacterium | reverse complement strand
ACGTTGTAGGACTGATCTCCTACCTGAACCTTCATTCTGTACCTCCAAGGGAAATATCCGGCTGTCACGCCGTACAGGCCGTAGCGTGCGACGCATGCCGCACTCATCACGTGTACAAATGCCGGGGCCCGATTATTCGATTGACTGTTACGGATCAGACGTTAATTCAAACTCGTTGGGAGAGTCAATAGATATCTCCTGCCGGCCTGTACTGGTATCTCGCGCGGCATGTCCCTTCGCTCGAGACCATGCAGGGCCCGTGCGGCCTGCGCGGTGTGCAGCCCGTTCCGAACAGCGGGCACTCCTCCGGCTCGGACTCCCCGAGTATGACCTCATGGCAGATGCATCCGGGCCTGACGTCCTCTGCCTCGGCGGAAAGCTCGAGCCCCAGGCGCGTCATAGCATCGAGACGGGAGAATTCATCCCTCAGCGAGAGCCCGGAGAGAGGGATCGAGCCTATGCCCCTCCAGTTCGACGGCGCCGGTTCGAATACCTCGTCGATAAGTTTCTGCGCCTTTACGTTGCCGTTTTCAGAGACGACCCTCTTGTAAAGATTGAGGACCGAAAAGGGTGGCCCTGCGAGCACCATCTCCGTCAGCTCGACGATCCCCCTGAGGATATCGACAGGCTCGAAGCCCGATATCACCGCCGGCACCCCGTACTTTTCCTCTAGGAAAGAGTATCCCTTCCTCCCGAGCACCGTGCTGACGTGGCCCGGAAGGATGAATCCGTCAATCGATTTCCTCCCGTTCTCCAGGAGGAATTCGAGTGCGGGCGGGACGAGCCTTATTGACTGGATTATCGAGAAGTTCTCCGGAACGCCGGCGCGTATTGACGCCGCGATCGGTCCGGCTGTCGTCTCGAACCCGACGGCGACAAAAACGACCTCTTTCCCGGGATTCTCCGACGCGATCTTAATGGCGTCGAGCGGGGAATAGACGACCCTCACGTCGCATCCGTCCGCCTTCATCAGCTCCAGTGAGGTATCTCCCGAGGGTACCCTGAACATATCCCCGAAGGTCGTCACGATCGTATCCTCACGGCGTGCCGCCTGCACGGCGAGGTCTATGTCGGCTGCGGGACATACGCAGACCGGACAGCCCGGTCCGGCGATCAGCCTGAGGCCTGCGGGCAGCATCGATCTGATCCCCGCCTTCGCCATCGAGTGCTCGTGGGTACCGCACACGTGCATCAGGGACAGAGCACGCGGCAGCGCCAGACCGGCGAGCCGTCTGGTCAGCCCCTGCGCCATCACCGGATCGTGAAACGATCCATAGAGTCCATCTTTACTGTTCATCATTATCGGGTGGCTCTGCACTTCCGGTCATACCGGCGCGGTATACCTGTTTTATCAGCTCGAGGGTCTCCCGCGCCTCTTCCGGGTCGAGTTTCTCTATCGCGTAGCCGGTGTGTATCAGTATGAAGTCGCCGATCTCCGCGCCCTCGAGAAGATCAAGCCTTACGTCTTTCCTGATGCCTCCGGCCACGGCTACGGCCTCGTTACCGTTTATCTCTGTGATCTCCATAGGGATAGCCAGGCACATTATTCGACTCCGCTTTCAGAATAGAGCTTTTCGATCCAGCCGGTCCATTCCTCGATACCGGCGCCCGACCTGCAGGAAAGCTCGATGATCTCGATCCGGGGATTGATATCCATGGCTTCGCGTCTTGCCCTGGCTATATCAAAATCGACCATCTCGATCAGATCGACCTTGTTGAGGATCAGGAGGCGGGACTCGGTGAACATCAGCGGATATTTCTTCGGCTTGTCGTCTCCCTCGGTAATGCTCAGCAGCATCACTCTCGCGTCTACGCCGAGATCGAACTCGGCGGGGCAGACGAGATTGCCGACATTCTCTATCAGCAGTATGTCCAGCAGATCGAGGTCTAATTGATGGAGCGCCGAATGGACCATCGCCGCGTCTAGATGACAGACACCGCCGGTCTGTATCTGGTGTACTTCTATACCCAGTGCGCCGACCCTCTCGGCATCTCTCGTGGTCTGGAGATCGCCCTCGATGACCCCGATCCTGTACTTGTCCTTCAAGAGCGGGATCGACTTTACGAGCAGCGAAGTCTTGCCCGCCCCGGGGGCGCTCATGATGTTGAGCGAGAAGACACCGTGTCTGCGGAGCATCTCGTGGTTCTCCGCCGCGATCTCCCTGTTTCTTTCCCTGAGATCCTCGCCAACGTTTATCTGGTGCATCACGAACCTTCCTCGTCCAGTAGAATATAATCTACTTCCATCTCCCTGCCAGCGCTGATCTCCACGCCTCCAGATCCACATTCGGGGCACCTGAAAACCAGGTCCTCGGGATGAAACTCGCTCGAACAGGCAGAGCACCTTCCCATGAGGGCAACCCTTTCGTATTCGAGCCTGCCCCCCTCCGCCTTCGTCCCTTTCGAAAGGATCTCGAATGCGAATTCGAGGGAGTCGAAGTTGATGCCGGCCATCTCTCCTATCCGCAGGTGTATGACGTCAATCGTCCCGGCACCCTCCCTGTCGGCAGTCGCAGTCACGATCTCGAGGAGGTTGCTCATCACGGAGACCTCATGCATCCCTGTTCTTCCTCTCGTCGAGACCTATCGAGATACAAGATCCGTCCAGCCCCTTGACGAGGGCTTCGACTTCGTCCGCAACGAGCGGAAGCGATTCTTCCACCTTCCCGGTGCAGCCCTCGAAAAGGGTGAGCATGTCCTCTCCCTGAATGGCGAATATCGTCACATCGCCGGGCATAGGCAGGCCGAGCTGACTTCCAAGCGCGAGGGCGGTGACTAAATAGATTTAGTGTCATGAAGACAGTCTGGGGGTGATCT
>JAUWMD010000037.1 GCA_030613345.1 Candidatus Krumholzibacteriota bacterium | reverse complement strand
TCTTGATGCTCTGCCCGGTATGGTTTGCGAGAAGTTCGTTCAGCCTCGACTTGAGCTTCAGGATCTCCTTCGTGTAGATCTCGATAGTGCTCGCCTGGCCCTGCGACCCGCCCGAAGGCTGGTGGATCATGACACGGGCGTGCGGAAGGGCCGATCTCTTGCCCTTCGTACCGGCGGCCAGCAGGATCGCTCCCATGCTTGCCGCCTGTCCCATGCAGATTGTCGCCCCGTCACATGAAATATACTGCATAGTGTCGTATATCGCCAGTCCGGACGAGATCATGCCGCCCGGGCTGTTGATGTATATGAAGATATCCCTCTCCGGATCGTCAGCTTCGAGGAAGAGCAGCTGTGCGATGATGGAGTTGGCCATTATATCCTCTATGGGATAACCGATGAATATGATCCTGTCCTTGAGGAGCCGCGAGTAGATGTCATAGACCCTCTCCTCGCGTCCCTTGGTCTCGATCACGTATGGAATCGCCACGTTCCTGATCAGCTTCTCTTCTGACATCAGTCCTTCTCCTCCTCGTCTTCGGGCTTTATCTCCGGTTCACGGCCGAGTATCAGGTCGAATACTCTCCGTTCCCTGATCCGGCTCATGAGGTTCCTTCTCTGCTCTCCGCCCTTCTCGAAGTAGGGGCGTATCTCGTCTACCGGACTTCCGCTCCCCACGGCGAGCTGCTCGATCTCGGCCTCGACATGCGCGTCTGTCACCTTTATGTCCTCGAGGCCCGCGATCCGGTCGATGAGAAAGAATCTCTTTATGCTTCTGCGCGCGATCCTTTCGAACAGCGCGTCTATCTCTTTCTTCTTCTCCTCATCCTCCTCCACCCCCACACCGGCCATGTTCCTGCGCTTTTCATCCTCTTTCTCGAGCTCGCCCTTATATCTGTCGATCATCGTGCCGGGCACTTCGAATGGATTCGAGTCGAGGATACTGTCGATGGCGGCCTCCTCCATCTTCCTGCGCGCCTCCTCCTTCTTCTCCTCCTTCATCCGGCTGCCGATGTCCTCGCGGAGCTCGCCGAGGCTGGTAAACTTCTCGTCGACCTTCGCGGCGAAGGCATCGTCGATCCCGGGAAGCCGCTTCTCCTTGACATCCTTGACGGTAAATCTGTACGTGACCGTCTCGCCTGCGAGTTGTTCGGGCTTGTAGTCGTCGGGGTAGGAGATCTCCGCGCTTCCCTCCTCGCCCCGCTTCTTCCCGATGACCGCTTCCTCGAACTCGGGGAAGAGCTGCCCGGCGCCGAGCTGTACCGGGTAGTCCTCGATCTTCTTCGACTCGTCGAGCTCGCCGTCATCACCGGACGGTATGTAATCGAGTACGACAACATCGGACGTCGCCGCCTCTCTCTCCACCGGTTCGAAGTCTGCGTGGCGCTCCCTGAGGCTCTCGAGGACCCTGTCGATCTCCTCTTCGTCGACCAATATCTCCTCGGTATCCACCTTCACGTCCCTATACCCTTCCAGGTCTATGACCGGTTCGACCTCAACCTCCACCCTGAACTTCAAAGGCTCGTCGTCCTCGACCGATATGTCCCTGAACAAGGGATCGCCGATCGGACGCAGATTCTCCAACGACACGGCGTGCGCATAAGCGTCGGGCAGCAGGGACTTGACCGCCTCTGTGTGTATCTCCTCGGCAAAACGCCGGCGGATGCTGTCCTTCGGCGCCTTTCCCTTCCTGAATCCGGGGAGCGTGATATCCTTTGCCATGCCGGCAAGGACCCTCGTCTTCTCATCCTCCAGAAGGCCGGGCTCGACCTCGATGGAGATCGTCCTGCGGCAGTCCCCGCCCTCTGTTACCTCTACGTTGATACCTTCCCTGCGTTTCTCTTCAGTCATCTCTTCCTCTCCGGCAGTTATTAATCATCCACCGGCCGGCAATTTTACCACCCTGGTGCGAGAGGGGGGACTCGAACCCCCACGGGTCTCCCCACTGGATCCTAAATCCAGCGCGTCTGCCAATTCCGCCACTCTCGCGACCTGATATCCATATAAGCGTTTTTATTACAGCAGGTTCTGTTAATCGTCAGCACGGTGTACGTGCCGCCGCCTCGCAGCGTATCGCTTAATCTAATAGGTCACAGCGTATTTTTCAATGTCCTTTACTGCAAAACCTCTGCCATGGCCGGACCTCGTTCAATTCCCCTTGAACTTCGCCTTGCGCTTCTCGAGGAATGCGCTCATCCCCTCTTTGAAGTCCTCCGTTCCACATGTGATCGCGAAAAGGACCTGCTCAAGCCTGCATCCCTCCTCAAAGGCCATCTCGGTGCCGTGGTTGACGGCCTCCATGATCGCCTTGACGGCGAACGGGGGCTTGCTCATCAGGATGCCTGCGAGCTTCATGACCTCTTCCTCGAGTTCGTCGTGCGGAACGACCCTGTTTACAAGCCCGATGGCAAGGGCCTCCTCAGCCTTTATTACCCTGCCCGTAAGCATCAGTTCCATCGCAATCCCCAGGGGCACGAGCCGGGCCAGTCTCACAGTACCGCCGTACCCCGGTATGGTGCCGAGGTTTATCTCTGGCTGGCCCATCTTCGCCCTTTCGCTGGCGATCCTAAGTGTGCAGGCCATCGCGATCTCGCATCCACCACCGAGCGCGAAGCCGTTCACTGCGGCTATAACGGGTTTGCCGAGGTTCTCGATGAGATTGCAGAGACGTTGCCCGCGTTCCGAAAATACCTTCCCGCCGACGAGCCCCTGCCCCGAGAGTTCCGGTATATCGGCCCCCGCGGCGAACGATTTTCCCCCCTCGCCTATCAGGACGACGACCTTCGTCTCCTCATCGTCCCTGATATCGGTGAACGCCTCGATGAGTTCCTTTATCGTATTGATATTCAACGCGTTGAGCTTATCGGGCCTGTTTATCGCCACCCTGGACACCCCGCCCGACTTTTCCACCTTAATACATTCAAAAGACATTATTTACTCCTTTCTACGAACCGCTATTAAAGATGGCATATACGTTGCTGTCAATATTAAACTACCGGCCCGGTGCCGCCGCGGAAGCGGAACCAGAGGGTGGATTATGCCATGCGTAAAGCCTTATTGACACTGATAATATTGCTGGCCCTTCCCGGGCTCTGCCTCGGAGAGGGAAGAACGGCCCTGAGACAGCAGATGGCCGGTTACCTGCGGAGCGGCAGCGCAGCTGCCCTGCCGGATAACCATCCCCTGGCTGCGCTCAAGAGGGCGCCCGTGACGGCGACGGTCGCATGGCTCCTCTTCCACGAAGATCCGTCCCTTCTCGCCGAGCTCTATCCGGTCATCGACGAGACAGTGATGGACTACTTCTCCGAGGAACGGACGGAAGAGAACAACTTCATCGCGGGATACTGGTTCGGCGACAGCGCCTCCGGGGTTGTCTGCCCGGGCATGAACACCCTTGCCGCACTGGACCTACACTCCCTCTCACTCATTGCCTCGGCTACCGGACACCACAGCGAGGCGATCGAACTGAGAAAATTCTCGAGCGACTATATCGATGCGATCATCGATTATTTCTTCGATCACACCAACAGCCTGTTCCTGCCCGTCGCGAAGGAGGGATCGTACGCACCTGTCTATCAGCCCAGCCAGCTCCTTCCCCTCATCCTGGACGGAAGGATCGACGTCGAGACGCGTACGCGGATAGCGGAGAGGCTACTTTACGAGACGGCTAGAAGAGGCGGCGGATCGGTGATGACCCTCTGGGACGATCCAGCTGCAAGAACGATGATCACCTCGCTCCTTGCCGCCGTGGACGGATTTCCGCCGGGAAGGCTCGAGAGACTGCCTTATTCAACGGGCACAGTCGATGTCCCGGAGGCCTGGCGGTCATTATGGAACCGCAGCAATGACATCTCCGGAATTCTTTTCCCGGTCTGCGACAAGCTCTTCGTCCTCACTAACATCACCGCATATCTCGGAGAGAGCGGTCTGATGATAAACGAGATTCTGGAGACTCTCTCGTCGGATCTCGACACACTGACTTATATCCTTTCGGGAGATCCGATCGATCTCGAGATCCATATAGAGGCAGTATCCACGGCCAACAGGATGCTCGCGTCCCTGTCGATGCTCAACTCGACGATAGAGGAAGACATGCGCATCTGGAAGATCTTCGATGAATACATATGGAACGGCCTGTCGCGGCGTGAACAGAAGAGGATCGCACAGGCGCTCTCATCGTCAATAGACGAGTTGCTCGAGGCGAAGAGGATGAGCTCCAACAGGTTTATCCGGACGACCGGCATTCATGCCGGCGTCCGGCTCCCCGACAGGCCTGTTCCGGCCGGACGAAAGATCAAGATAGAGGCCCGTATGTGGACTACTGGAATTCAGCTCGATATCGAGAGAGTCTACCTTCAGGCCGGTACGAACAGGTGGAAGTTCACTGAGGCCGGTGAGCCTCTCGAGCTCAGGCCAGGTGCAGCCCCCCTCAACTGGCAGCGCGTACTCAGCGTCCCTCAGGGAAGCGAGCCGGGCCTTAGATCTATTCCTCTTTTTTTCGATTTCATGAGCGGCGGGAAGCGCGTGGAGATCCACTCGATGGCCAGCGTCATCCTGACGAGCGGCTTCGACATATCGCTGAACTATCCGGCTGGCAGGCGCCTCGTGGACGATGCGCTCCCGATTAACATAACAGTCCGTTACGGAACGGAACATCCGATACAGGGAATCGTCGAAGGCATCTTCTACAGGGACCTCGGGTGCACTCCCGAGCTGCCCGCAACGTTCGTGATCAGGGAGAACGCCGACATCATTACCCTGCCGCTTACAATCGATCCCCCGGAATCCCTCCCCCCGGGAAGGTACCCCTTCACCCTGTCGGTGAAGATCGACGGAAGCACGGTCGCCGCCTTTGAGGACGAGCTCGTAAGACCCGTCCGATGGCTGCATCTCGGTCCCCTGCCGAATCGCAGGTGGGTAATAGAGAACGCGACCTCGCTGCAGAACGACCTGTACGGTACGCATACACTATCCGACGGCAGGGAACTGCGCTGGCGCAGGGTTCCACAGGGGGCGTTCGACGAATACGGATCTGTGATCCCCGACAGGCTGTACGGTAGCGGCAGCGACAGGTGCATGATCCTCTATACCATGGTGTCCTCGGACAAACGCCGCAAGGTGAGTTGGAAGGTAAAGTCGGCCAACGTTTCGAACCTCTGGATAAACGAGGTGCCGCTTCTCGGCTCCGGTTCCTCCGGCTCCTCAAAGAGCGGGGTCACGATGCTGCGTGAGGGGCGCAACTCGCTGTTGCTCTCATCCGCCTGGGACGAGTTTCCCGACAGGGTGCTGCTCGAGCTCAGCGACGAAAACGGCATGCCCCTGGCAGGGATCGGTAACAACGTCGACGCAGTGGTAAGGGATTTTGCCAAAATCAGCGAGACTGCCGGCGGATCGAGGCCCTCTTCTTCCGGCACCGGCCAGCTGCGCGAGGTCACGTTTACGATCGACAATCCCGACGCCTCCGAGGTCTCCCTCATTGGCGAGTTCAACAACTGGTCCCCCGAAGTGGCGCCGATGAATCTTACGGCGAGCGGGATGTGGCACGTCACCGTGATGCTCCCGCCCGGGACCTACTCGTACAAGTTCCTCATAGACCGCAAGCAGAAACTGCCCGATCCCGACTCGACCGGCTCGGAGCCTGACGGCTTCGGGGGGACCAATTCAGTTATAAAGGTAAAGTAATACGTCTGGCCGCCCTCAGAGCTTCACGCCAGTCAGGCCGAGAAGTGCGTGGAGCAGCCCCCCAGTGAGCACGGAGACTGTCATCACCAGGAAGAAAATCGCCGCCGCCCTGCGAACGCCGATCTCTTTTATCGTAACGATGACCGTGGCGAGACACGGGATGAACAGGCTCATCACCACGAGAGCGATGATTACCTGGTTGCCGTCGAGCATGCCATCCTGCCACAGCTTGTAGAGGCCGGCGGCGCCGTAGTCCCGCCTGAAGAATCCGAGTATGAACGCCGCCGCGCTCTCGACGGGCAGCCCGAGGAACCGGACGACGACCGGCCCGATGATCCTGTGAAGGGTACCCATGGCGCCCGTCCTGTCGAGGATGAAGAGAACAACCGTCGCGGCAAGGAAGAAAGGCAGCGCCTCCTTGAGGAACCAGACCGTCCTCGCCTTCGTCTTGAGCAGGATGTTTCCCACGCGCGGCGTCCTCAGCGGGGGAAGCTCGAGCATGAAATCGGATGACCTGCCCGGGACCAGTTTCCCGAGGACCATTCCGGCCAGGACGAACTCGACCGCGATGATCGCTCCGATCACGAGCACGCCGGCCGGTGATACGGCGGACAGCAGAGCCATTATGACGCCGAGCTGCGCCGAGCAGGGGATTGCAAGCGACAGGAGGGTAATCACGATGATCCTCTCCCTGCGTGTCTCGAGTATCCTGCTCGAGAGCACTGCCATTGTCACGCACCCGAATCCGAGCACGAACGGAAGAGTCGCCTTGCCGTTCACACCTACGACCTTCAACGCTTTGTTCGTCAGGACTGTAAGGCGAGGGAAGTATCCCGTATCCTCGAGCACCCCGAATATAAGGAAGAAAACGACAACGATCGGAAGAACGATCGAGATCGCGTAGGTGATCCCCATACTGAGCAACCCGAACTCTCCGACGAGGAGATCCTTGATAAACCCGTCGGAGAGGACGCCCTCAGCCGCCGGAATGACGTACCGCCCGAACACTTCGTTCTCGAGGAGATCTACGAGCGTGCCAGCGGCAAATACCCCCACGAACATGTAGATCAGGTAGAGGACTAGAAACAGGATCAGCATCCCGTAAAACGGGTGGAGTGTGATCGAAGCCATCCTCCCCGCCCCGGCGATCGCTATTCCGGCTACGATGGCTATGAGAACAAGCAGGGTCGGGAAGAGGCCGGCAGCGGCCAGGGTCTCCCTTCCAAATATGAGGTAGAGCGCCGCGGTCACAGCGGTGATAAGCGCAGCGGTGACAAATTTCCTCATCCCGCTGTGACGGGCTGTTTTTACCCCGTCCTCGACCATGACGCTTCCCGCGATGATCTTCTCTGCCCAGCCTTTTCTTGCCGACGCGATCGCGTAACCGAGCGGCTCGAAGAATCTTTCCTTTGTCAACTCGAGCTTCTTTCGCGCCTCGCCGAGCATCCCCCGGCTTTTCCTGCTGAAGACATCCTCGTTTCCCGTCATGAACGAGAAGGTCCCGAACAACCCGAAAGGATTCATATCACCGAGATCCGCCTTCGTCTCGCGTATCGCCTCGGCCAGCCTCGGCGGATAGCCGACCTTGATGTCGGGGGCCTTCGCGAGGCCGCCGTTGATCGAAGCAGCGAGCTTCGCGAGACCGACCTTCTCCACAGCGACCGCTTCTATCACCTCGATCCCGAGGAGGAACGAGAGCTCCCGTGTATCTATGTCGAATCCTCGCTGCCTCGCCTCATCCATCATGTTGAGAACGAGTATCATCCTGCAGCCTATCTCGGCGAGCTGGCTCGTGAGGAGCAGTGCCCTGAAGAGGTTCTTCGCGTCGGCGACCTGGACGATCGTAGCGTCAGTGTCGGCGAAGATGATATCTCTTGTGACCTTCTCGTCCTCGCTGCGGGGCAGAAGGGAGTTCACCCCGGGGGTATCTACAACCTCGCGGCCATGCCTCGGCCCCATCACTCCGGTCGATATTTCAACCGTGGTGCCGGGATAGTTCGACGCGATCGTATATCTTCCAGTGAGATAGGAAAATATGACGCTCTTGCCGACGTTGGGATTTCCGACGAGCAACACCCTGCCACCCTCATCCGCGGCAATACAATGGTGTTTGAACTTGCGGTGTCTTTTTCTGTGCTTCATGTCGAATGGATCCCGTTTGCGGCGTCAGCTGCGAACGACGTGAACGTCCTCTACGAGCCTCTTCTCCAGGGCAAGCTGGGTCTCTCCGAGAATCAGTATCAGGAGGGGCTCTTTCTGATGAACCTTTACGACCCTGCCGGGGAAAAGGCCCAGCGACGTCAGCCTGTCGAGCCTGTGGTGATCGGTCGTGGCGATGTAGACGACCCTGCCGCTCTCTCCCGCGGCGAGATCGCCCAGCATCACGACTGCCGTCTCGATCTGCTTCTGCGCCCGCTCACAGCACTTACCCCTGGGAATATCATAGCCGTGAGGACATTTCGCCGGGTGTCCCAGCAGTGTGCATATATGGTCGGTCACCTCGGGCGAGAGGAAGTGCTCGAAGGCGCATGCATCAGATTCGATGGCTGCGTTCTCCCTGACGTTGAGCACGTCGACGAGAAGCCGCTCGGCCAGCCTGTGACGTCTGATTATATCCCTGGCCCTGGCATTCCCCTTTTCTGTGAATTCGTATGTGTCTTCAGCACCGCTCGAGAGATACCCGTGCTCGACGAGTCTCTCGATATGCCGTTTATCGGCCGATCCTGTATGGCTCGTCTCGATGATCCTGGCCGAGGACCTGGTCTCCCCTGCCTCGGTCAACATCCATACGCTCTCGAGTATCTCGTCGAGTGGATCGTGATAACAGGTGTTTTCGTAGTTCACTTTGATTCCTCCGGACCTCAGGCGGAAATTAAGTCATATGTAATGTGCGTGTCAATCCTGATAATGCTTTTCCGTTCAGTCCCGTCATTATATATTGCATTTGAAACCAGTAACGCCAGAAAGGAGTGACATTGAAATCCCGGCGGTTTGTTCCTGTGGTCATGATCGCCATTATACTGGTCTCAGCCCCGTCCGGCGCCGGCGCGCAGGAGATGCGGCGCCTCAACGCCGGTCTCCTCCCTGTGTTCTATCTCTTTGACAGCGACTACTTCGGCATCGGAAACGGCGGCGGTGCGGATATCGTCATGAGGTACGAGATCAGGCAGAACGTCTTCTTCGAAAACCGTCTCGGTATCTACGCGGCCAGCCAGGACGGCCACAACATCACCGGATTCAACGGGCAGGTCGGCGTGATGGCCTTCTTGCCGATGTGGATCCCCTTCCGTCCATCGGCTCGGCTGGCTCTGGCACTGATGACAGCCAATCCCGTCGTCGCGGAACCGGTCGAGGCTTTCCGGCCGTCGCAGACCGTCTTCTACCTCGTCACCGGTGTCGGGATAACGCGGTCAATAGGTGCCGATTTCCAGATCGAGTCGGGGATCGATCTGCTCTTTACCCCGTACAGCTACAGGGTATACAAGTTCTACAGGCAGTACGTCGAGGTTCGAGATACGAGGTTCACCCATCTCGCATTTTTCATCGGCGCTTCTTATACCTTCTGATCCCTATCTTATCAGTACGATCTTCATACTTGTCGATCCATGCCCGGCGGTGACCGTACAGAAGTAGACTCCGCTGGTGATCCTCCCGGGCTCCGGATCCCACACGATCTCGTGTGTCCCACGCCCGTACGGAACTGCCCCGAGGTCGTCGACAAGCCTTCCGGATATATCGTAGAACCTGATCTGCACCGTCCGGTGATCGGGCGTGAAGAAAACGATCTTCGTCGACTCGCTGAAGGGATTGGGATAATTGCCGATCACATGGAAGCCGCGGTCCTCGATCGAGTACTCTTCAGAGAAGGCATACTCCTCCTCCATGCTCTCGTATATCACCTTTACGCTGTACCTGTAGACGATCCCGGGAACTACGCTGTCGTCGAAATATTCGAAACCGCCCGTCCCACTCTTCAGAGTGTCACCAAGCTGCGTGAACGGACCACCGTCGTCCGACCTGAAGACGAGGCTGCCGACGAGACCGCCAACGGGGCTGACCAGCCATACCGGTCTGATGTAACTCAGTCCGGTCTCGACGTCCGCCGCGATGATGGCCGACTGTACCGTCAGACCGGACTCCAGCGCGGCCTGCTGGCCGTCTCCACTGGTAATGTTCACGTCCCACTCACCGGAGTAGAGGCCGGTCACCCCGAACCTCGCAATGATCCTGTTCTCGCCGAGCCACACGACCGAATCAGCTCTGACAGTCTGCTCCTGCCTCGTGAGAGAGCATCCTGCCCCGTAGAGAATGCCCGAGCCGCGGATGTCGAAATAGACAGTATCGGCCGCGGTCTTGTCGATATCCGCCGGATCGATCGCCGTGACGGTCGGCGCCGGCATCCCGGCGGTAAAAAGGCCCGACCCGTTGCTGATGCCCGTAACCGAGACGGGCGTGGGATTTCCACCATTGTCCCGACTCGCCGGGATGGTCAGCGTCGCGAAATTCCGGTTGGCCGTGCTGCCCTGCCAGGGATCGCCTGAATCCCCCGGATTGCCCGCTGGATTGAGGAGATCGTAGTTACCATCAGCCTCTTCGAGGACCAGGCCGCGGGCCTGCGTGTTGCTCGAGCCCCCGCTGTTACCCAGCTTGGAGTAGGCTATGCTGTTCTCCGCGTGCCAGATGAGCAGTCCCTCTCCGGGGAGATGGGCGTCGAACCCGATCCTTGTCCTGTTCTCAACGAGGAAATACTCGGCCGGTGGCGAGGTGTCGCGCCACCCTCCGATGTCTTCCTCGAAATCGGTGAAGTAGTCTTCTCCGCCCCCCTGCACCCTGACATTGTCTATGAGAAGGGCTCTCGAGGGAGCAGAGCCGTAACCGCCGTCCTCGTCGCTGTAGTTGAAGTCGGAGACGAACGCGAAGGATATCCCGTATGCGTTATCGAATACCGAATCTTGCAGGTAGGCGCTCAGGTCGATCGATATCAATGACAGCGCGTTTACGCCGGTATAAACGGCAAGCGTCTCTTCCCTGTAACCGTCAGGCGACCTGAGAATAGTATAGGCAAAATCGTAATCGACCTCGAGATCCGTCTCGATATAGTAATCGAGGGTTACGGGCAGGGTACCGTCGAACACGAACGAGCGGCTCATCGATTCGTTCCAGAAATTTCCGTAGCCCGCTCCGCCGGGCCACTCCCTCCCTGCCGCGTCGGCGGTACTGTAGCCACAGACGAGGCCTCTTCCCAGGGGCGCCGACGGCGGTATCGCCGACCTGAAACGCTTCGTCGGCATTACCAGCCGGATCACCTCGTCGGACTGGATCACAGGCAGAAGCGGCCGCTGGACTGAATTCCAGCCGATATCTGTAACGGTCACCCAGCCGAGCTGCTCCTTCGACCATCCGCAGGGGTGCGCGGGCGACTCGGGTCTGTTCCAGTTGCCGCTTCCCATCAGGCCCCAGTATCCGATGCCGTATGAGCCCCAGCCGTCGTACAGATCGGGCAGTCCGAACGCGTGCCCGAGCTCGTGGCAGAAGACTCCTATCTCGATCAGGCCGCCGTCGCACGAAACTGATGGGACCATGATATAGTCGTCTATAAGGATCACACCCCCGCCCGCGGCCGGGTCGTTCGTTTCGAGAGGCCCTCCAATGACGTCGTCCCACAGGCTGTACTGCCACGAGTGGGACCACATGTGAAACGAGTTGTTGCATTCGGCGCCGAAGGTCGTATGAACAACCATGAGGACATCGACGTATCCGTCATCGTCTCCCGAGTTGGGTATGCCGTCGGGGCCATCGTTGTCGTATAAACCGAAATCAACCGTACCGTCCACTCCTGCGACGACCTCTTCTATCATCTCGTCGGTATTCGCTTCTCCCGGTACGGTTCCCTGGTTGTCGCCCACATACCAGACCTCCGATTCGGCGAGCCCGATCCATCCGTATACGTCACCCGTTACGTTGAACAGGCCTGCGGACGCCTGTGAGAAATAATCGGCCATCGTCCCGGTCGACCACGGCCCTTCGAACAGTTCCCGCTGCAATGCGGCCAGATCCTGCGGCTGACCGGTGAAATCAGAGTAAAGTCCGCCGATCACCGGGATCCGCATCGTGCCGCTGAGCGCCGTACGCAGCGGCGCACCGGCAGAAAGCGCAGCCATTGCGGCGGCTGTGCGGACCGAGGCGGCCTTCCCGATCCACCCCCTGCGCGGCATAAACGCGCGCGGATCCTTCTCCTTCGCCGCCCTCAATCCTTCGGGCAACTCTCCCCCGCCGCGAGGCGATACGATGGCCAAGGCTCCAGTCGTTAAAAACAGCATATAAAAAGCCGGCAGCAGGGCCGCCGGCATAAATCTCTTTATCAATGATCTTATCATAGCCATGCAGTTTAATCCGACGGATTGACAACGGCCTTGTAAGCCGAGGCCCTGATCATCGGAAATCCTTCCTGGCATTCGGCCACTGCCAGGAACCGCGCGTCGAAAGATGGCAGTATCGTAAATACGGCGTTGTCGAGCAGTGCGGTCACCCTGAAGGTGAAGGTGTGCAGAAGCAGCTTTGGACCGGGGACGCACGGCATGTATCTCTCGGAGATACCTCTCTGGAACGTACCCATCGACATGACCCTGTCCATGCGGTACTTGTCGTTCTCTATAACGACGCCCTCTGGCATCACGAGACGGAACTGCGTGGAGGCGATCTCCTTGTACTCGGGGCACATGAGGAATAAATAGCCCATGAATTGATCCTGACCCTTGTCGAGCCGAATCGTCCTCTTCGTTCCTTCCTCGTCGAAGAACAGGCCGTAGCTGACCTCATCGTCGACGAAGTTGATCGTCTCTTCCTTCGTCGCTGCCGGCTTCTCCGTTTCTGTCTCCTTCTCTCCGGCGCACGAAAGTGCCAGGAGGGGCAGGAGGACGAGGATCAGCACAGTCGATATCTTTCTCATCATTCCAGTTCCATTCATGACGTCCATCCTCTCTGTAAAATGCGAAATGCTCCGTAACTTCACAAGTGATATCGGACCCGCGGCATCGGCACGCCTGTCTAACCGGGATAATAAACCTTTTCGGCCGGTATATTCAATCGATTTCAGCCCATTATATTCCGATTGACCCCTAACCTCCCTTTCAATAATATACTGAGGTCTGATATCGTTACCATCATGCCCCGCAGAGGCCTCGGAACCCTCGCGGGAGGAGGATGAATTGAAGAACCGTCAGGACAAGTACGACAATCTCGAGAAAAAACGCGAACAGGCCCTCCTCGGCGGAGGAAGGGAGAGAATAGAGAAGATCCACAAGTCAGGCCGCCTCACGGCGCGCGAGAGGATCCATATCCTCTTCGACGAGGGTACCTTCCAGGAGATGGGGGTCTTCGTAACACACCGCAGCACCTGGCCGGGACTGTCCGAGAAAAAAATGGTCGGCGACGGTGTCGTTTGCGGGCATGGGCTCGTAAACGGTAGATTGACATTCTCTTTCGCCCAGGACTTCACGGTGTTTGGAGGCTCTCTGGGAGAGGCGAACGCGGGAAAGATCACCCGCCTGATGGATATGGCCCTCGACAACGGCGCTCCCTTCATCGGCATCTCCGACAGCGGCGGAGCGAGGATCCAGGAGGGCGTCGCTGCGCTGGCCGGGTACGCAGAGATATTCCTCCGCAACACACTCGCCTCCGGTGTCATCCCCCAGATCTCCGCGATCATGGGCCCAAGCGCCGGAGGAGCGGTCTACTCCCCCGCCTTGACCGATTTCATATTCATGGTCGACAAGACGAGCCACATGTATATCACAGGCCCAAACGTGATCAAGCGGGTCACGCACGAAGACATCAGCCAGGAGGAGCTCGGGGGGGCGTACACGCACAACTCGAAGAGCGGTGTGGCCCACTTCATGGCCGAGGACGACGAGGACTGCATCGAGATGATAAAAGACCTCCTTTCCTACATCCCGCAGAACAATCTCGAGGATCCTCCCTTCGTCACGCCGGTCGACGACCCGAACAGGCAGGCACAGGAACTGAGGGAGATCGTGCCCGACGATCCCAGGGCCCCTTACGACATAAAGGACGTCATCGGGCTCATAGTGGACGACGGCGAGTTCTTCGAGGTGATGCCGCTTCACGCGCAAAACATCGTCGTCGGCTACGCCCGCCTCAACGGGCATTCTGTCGGCATCGTCG
>JAUWMD010000091.1 GCA_030613345.1 Candidatus Krumholzibacteriota bacterium | reverse complement strand
GTCCTGACGTAGGGCCACTGGATCTCGGAAAAGCAGACTATCTTCAAACGGGCCTCCAGTGCGAGGCCGCGGCCGGCCGGCCGGGCACTCCGAGCCGGCCGACCGGTAGAACTCCGCGATCTTTCCCGCCGCGTACTCCTGCATCTCCTCCGTCAGCTCCGTGAATATGGGAAGCGCCAGCGTCTCGAGCGCCGCCCTTTCCGCCTCGGGGCAATCCCCTTCCACGCCACCGAGAAAAGAGAAGCATCTCTGAAGATGCAGCGGAACGGGATAGTATATCTCGCAGCCGATATCGCCGCCCTGCAGGAAGGATCCCAGTTCGTCCCTGCGCGGCACACGTATCACGTACTGGTTGTAGATATGGCGGTTCCCCTCGCTGACCACGGGAGTCGCGATGCCGTCGATACCGCCAAGCATCTTATTGTATCGGGCCGCGTTCCCGATCCTTCCGTCACTCCACGAATCGAGGTAACGGAGCTTGACTAGCAGGACGGCCGCCTGCACGGCGTCCAGGCGGCTGTTGATGCCGACCTCGTCGTGGTAGTACCTCTCCCTGCCACCGTGGTTTCTCAGCCTGCGCAGGTGTTCGGCCAGTTTCTCGTCGTCTGTCGTTATCATGCCGCCGTCGCCCGCACCTCCGAGGTTCTTCGAGGGAAAGAACGAGAAGCAGCCGGCAAGCCCCATCGAACCCGCCCTGCGCTCCCTGTTCTCCGCGCCTATCGCCTGACATGCATCCTCGATGACTGGTATCCCGCTCGTCCCGGCAGCCTCGAGTATCGGATCCATATCGGCCGTCTGCCCGTAGAGATGAACGACGAGGATCGCCTTCGTCCTGTCGGTTATTGCATTCGCCACGGCGGCCGGGTCGATATTGTACGTCTCTGGATCAATGTCGGCGAAGACGGGACGGGCGCCGAGTCTCGTGATGCTGCTGACGGTCGAGAAGAAGGTATACGGAGTGGTTATTACCTCGTCCCCGGGGCCGATCCCGAGCGCCATCAGGCAGAGAAGGATCGCATCGCTCCCAGACGCCACTCCTACCGCATCCTTCGTGCCGCAGTATTCGGCGACCCGCTTTTCGAGCTCTGCCACCTTCGGGCCCAGGATAAAATACTGCGACTCGAAGACCTCGGATACCGCCTCCATCACCTCGCCGCGGATCTTTTCAAATTGCGCTGTCAGATCGAGCAGTTTTACCTTCAAAACACTCCCCCCGTTCGGCGGCCTATGTTATCGTACAGTCTTACCAGCTCCCCGCTGGTTTTTTCCCAGTTGTATCTGTCGAGAAATGCCGCCCTCCCCGATTCGGAGACCCGCGCGCGAAGGTCCGCGTCGCCGCGGAGCTGCCTGACTTTCGCGGCGAAATCGGATGGATCGTCGTGCCTGAATACCAGCCCGCCGCCCGAATCGTTGATCACCCTCGCCAGGGGAGGGCAGTCGCTGACGATGACGGGTTTGCCGAGCATCATGTACTGGAAGATCTTGTGGGGTATCGTCGTGTCGGTGTGCGGATTTCTCTGGTGCGGCACGAGGCAGACGTCGCTCGCGTGGATGTAGCTCCATATCCTGTCGAAAGTCTGCCAGCCGGTCATCTCGACGACGTCGCCGCATCCGAGCCTGTCTACCAGGCGGACCAGGTAATCCATGTACGGCCTGTTCCTGTCACCGATAAGCAGGAGAAGTATCTCCGGCGAATTCTCACGAAGTTCCGGCATCGCATTTATGATTACATCGAGGCCCCGGTGGGTGGAGAATTTTCCGACGTACGAGATGACGAACCTGTCGCGGTATTTCTCCAGGATATCCAGATCGACCGGGGATTCCTCCCCCTTCCGGTGGGCCGTGTTCGAGACGACGAATATCTTTTCCCCGGGTATCCCGATTCCCTCGAGCCGTTTCTTCGATTCCTCGACGACGGCTATGACGGCATCGGCCTCGCCGAGGATCTCCCTCTCGTAGCGGGACCAGCGGCCGAAATTGTATATCGTCTTCTTTTTCAACGAACCGGTGTACCAGACCTGCAGCCCTGCGGGAAAGTTCTCGTGAAGATCGGCAACGACGGGGATGCCCTCGGCCCTGCCGACGCGGACCGCCTCGCCGACGAGCGGGAGATCGTGGACGTGCAGGACGTCTATCTTCCTGCTCCGCACGAAATCGGTGATCGCCCGCCGCCAGAGCCCGTCGCGGAATGTGAAATTGAAGGTGTACCTGTGAAATTTCTCCCTCGCGCCGCTCATCCTCACGCCGCGCAGCAGCCTCATCCCCTCCCACATCTCTTCGACGGGCTGTCTATCGGCTCCTTCGAGCAGGAGATGGATCTCGTGCCCCTCCCGGATGAGGGTCCCCGCTTCCTTTTCCACCCGGATATCGTGTGGAGGGATCGTTGTCTGGAGCACCATTCCGATTCGCAAATCGATCTCCCGTAGCAGTTGCGCCGCCGACAGATGTATTGGAGAATAATATGCGCCGGGAGCCGGACGGTAAAGTGTAGATTTCGCGGGGCTGCTGACATATAGTAAATCCAATGGAAGGGAAAACGGGCAAGACACAGGTAGAGAAGATCGTTTACGGGGGGATGGGACTGGCCCACTTCGAGGAGATGACCCTCTTCCTGCCTTACGCCGCCGCCGGAGACACGGTCGAGTTCACCGTCACGAAGAAAAAGAAGAAATGCCTCTTCGGGGAGATTACGGGGATCATCGAGCCCTCTCCCGCAAGGCGGGAGGCGAAATGCCCAGCCTTCGGCCGGTGCGGCGGATGCCATCTCCTGCATCTCGATTACGAGGAGGAAACGAGGGTCAAGAAGGAGACATTCCTCTCGACCCTTCGCCGCATAGGAGGCATCGAGACCGAAATCGTATCGTACACCCCGTGCCCGGAGCGCTTCGGGTACCGGAATCACGCCCTGTTCAAGGTCGGATCGGGCGGGGAGACGGGATTCTCGAGGAGGGAATCAAGCGAGATCGTGCCCTTCCCCGACGAGGGATGCCGTCTCCTTCCCCCGGAGATGAGGGAAGCGATATCGGCTCTGCCGCCCGAAGCACTGACGCCCGGCACGAAGGTAAGGGTGAGGCTGGACAGCTTCGGGGCTATCCATTTCTGGGGGGTGGAGGGAGTGATCAGCCCGCCCGACATCCTCATGAAGGCCGGCAATTTCAGCTTCCCCGTCTATCCCGAAGCGTTCTTCCAGATCAACCGCCATCTCAACGACTCTCTGATGAAGCTGGCCGTGTCTCTCCCGAAAAGAACGGCCCGCAAATTCCTCGACCTGTACTGCGGCGTCGGATTCTTCACCCTCCCGATGGCCGCCCGGGCCATAGACGCGGTGGGGATCGAGGTCCAGCGGCAGGCGCATAAAAACGCCGTCGCCTCTGCCAGGCTCAACAAGGTGGCGAACGTCCGGTTCATCAGGGAAACGGCCGAAAGGGGATTTTCCAGGGTCGGGGAGGCCGATCTCGTCCTGACCGACCCGCCCCGGGCGGGAATCCCGGCGAGCGTCCTGAAATCGATCATCAGGCTGCGCCCGCGAGAGATCATCATGATCTCATGCGACGCCCCGACATTCGCGCGCGACGCGGCAAGGCTCGTCGAGGCGTTGTGGACGCCCTCCGAGATACACCTGATCGACATGTTCCCGGGAACGTATCACGTGGAATCGGTAGCCCTGTTCAGGCGGGACTGACGGTAGCTCCACGCGACAGCCTGATACCGTCCCTCCAGATCAGCCAGGCGGTAACCACCCCGCTCACCAGCACAAGCACCAGGCAGGCGACGTGAAAGGAGTGCCAGGGGAAATCCTCGCCGAGGGCCCGCTGGGCCGCGAGCGCAAATTCCGCCTTTCCCTGACTCCTCTCCGTAGACAGGGCCAGTTCGACGCCCCTGAAAAAGTTCGCCCCGAACTCACCCGCCCCCCACAGAAAGGCCCCGGCGATCATTATCACCCGTGTCCGGATACCATCGGTCATCGCCGCACAGATGAGAACGAAGGGGATGTTCCAGAGGATATACGCGGGAAAGGTGATCGACAGCAGAGCCAGAGTGATGTAGAGCGTGACGGCGAAGGAATGAGGCAGCGGGAGCCCCTTCCGGTTCGCAGACGCTCCGGCGAACAGGACGGCCGCCAGCAGGACGGGAAGTGAGACCGCCTTGACCGTGGCGGGTTCGAGCCGCAGCCCGATGTTCCACAACAGCCCCCAGACGGAGATCGAGGAATTGTACGGGACCACGTGATCGATAATCGGTCTGAGACCGAAGGCAAGGTAGTGATACAGGACATATATCGCGAGCACGGCGGCGGAAAGGCCTCCCCACAGCAGAATGTTCCTCGTCGGGCGGCCGGAGGCAAAGGCCAGCGGAACGATCAGGACAAGTAGGAAGTACTTGCCGGCAAGCGCCGTCAGAAGGAGCAGGATCGGTATAATGCCCCATCGCCCCTTGAGTCCGGCAGCGAACAGGGCTATGGCGAAGATAGCGACATAGATCTCCTCCTGGGGGATGAACACGGTCGCGAGGATGACCGAGGGCAGCAGGACGAACGTCCAGAGTACGAACCTCACCCTTTTTTCCTCGAGGCCCAGCGTCCGGCCCGCTAAGCATGCGATGATCATGAACATGACGACGTTCCAGGCGAGTACGCCGATCCGCAGCGCGGCGAAATCGGGAAGCACCTCGAACCACGGCCTGGCCAGCAGTCCGAACAGGAATGGAAGGAGCGGGGGGAAAGATCCCCAGGAGTCGCTGAACCCGGCAGCCCTGTAGTCTCCCCACAGGGCGAAAGGATGGAAGACCATGTGGCTCAGCATCCTGGCGTCGTCGGCGAGTTCCCTGCCGCCGGTGATCCCGTAGAGAACAATGATACCGGCGACCGATATCGCCGACAGCACTGCCAGGGGGAGGATACGTCCGCGGACGTTTATTCCGTGATATCGGTCCACTGCTGCTTTACATTGAGCCTCTCGGTGTCGTAGTGCTTCGAGACATCTACGAGGCTCGGGGATTTCCGGATCTCCAGCAGCCGGACCTTGACCAGCCTCGCCCTCTGGACCCCCACGTAAAACCCGAAATCGCCGTTCTTTATCATCTCGACGGCGTTGTGCCCGAACCTCCTGCCCATCGCCCTGTCCTTCTGTGTCGGCTGGGCGCCGCGCTGGAGGTAGGCAAGGGCAGTATATCTCGTGTGACGGAAATCGTGCTCGAGAAGGCCCTTGAGGTAGTTCCCCACTCCACCGAGGCTGTAGTGACCGAACTCGTCGAGCTTGGTATCCTTTCGGATCTCCTCCTCGCCCTCTATGTGCGCGCCTTCAGATACGATGATCATCTTGTAGATCTGGTCGAATCCCCGGCTGCGGCTCGTCTCGAGCTGCTCGCGCAGTACCTCCTTGAGCTGCCCCACTTCGAAGGAATACTCCGGTATCAGGATGATGTCGGCGAATGCCGCTTCCCCGCCCCGCAGTGCGAGCCAGCCTGCGTGCCTTCCCATGACCTCGAGAAAGAAGATCGTCTGGTGAGACTCGGCCGAATGCGCTATCCGCTGCGCGCTCTCGCAGATGACGTTGAGAGCCGTATCGTATCCGAGGGAGTATTCCGTGCCGTAGAGGTCCCGGTCGATCGTCTTGGGGATACCGACCACGGGAATCCCGCGTTCGAAGAGAACAGACGCAGCGCCGAGCGTGTCTTCCCCGCCGATAGCGACGATGGCGTCGAGCCCGAGCTTCTTCATGTTCTCCTTCACGATATCGGTCCTGTCATTCTTCTCGGAGACGGGATTGGTCCTGCTGCACTGCAGCTTGCTGCCGCCCAGACGGCTGTACTCCCTTATGATCTCGGGTCCGAGTTCGACGATATGGCTCGCGTTCTCCCTCACCGAGATCGCTTCCCAGCCCCTCTTCAGACCCAGCACCTCATATCCGCACATCGTCGCGCGCTCCACGACTCCGGCGACCGCCGGGTTCAGTCCGGGAGCGTCTCCGCCGCCTGTAAGGACTCCTATTCTCATCTCTGCCTTCCTTTTCGATTGCCCAGGTAATCGGTTATGATGATCCGATGATATGCCCTCACCGGGCCAGGGCGCAAGTCAACGTTTCGTCTCAGTCGCACTTCCCGCCACGCCTCCTGAACTCCTCGATCGAGACGTTCTTCTCGTAACACCCGCTCCTGACGTACCTGAGGTTGACCATGAACTGGCCGGGTTTCTTGAACCCCGCATCGACGAAGATCAGCTTGCCGTTTCCGTCCAGGTAGGCGATCGAAGGGTATCCCCTCACCCTGAAAGCCCTGGCGAGGCCGGCCGGCGTGTAGGTCCGCCCACTGTATTCGAGTCTGCCGGTCTTCTGCTCCGCGTTCAGCCTTATCGATATAAAATGCTCGTTCAGATAAGATGCAACCTTCTCGTTCCTGAAGGTATCCTTGTCCATCACCTTGCACCACCGGCACCACGACGTATAGAAATCGATCACTACAGGCTTGCCCATATTGCGGGCGAGCTCCATCCCCGTCTCGAAGGACATCCAGGTGTTCGTCTCGCCGATCTCCACTTCTCCACCGCCGCATCCGGCGAGCAGGAAGACCGAAATCAGTATCAGCGCTGTTCTTCTCACAGACATCCGGGGCTCCTTTCCGGTATTGACATCACCCGGGGAATATATCTACAGCGGGGCCGCCGGACAAGTCCCCTTTAATGGCCCATTCCGGCCCGGGAGCCGCATCATGTCACGCACGGACCGCTTTCAGGTCGCCCGGCGGCCATCTCACGCTTGAAAATGACCCGTCGGGTCTGTATTATCATCTGACCACGGCGGCGATCGGCCACCATGACGAATTTCAAAGCCGGCCCTCCCGCATCGAGCAGGACGGCCGTGCCATCAACAGAAAGGGCCCGCATGTCCCTCTTGACGAGAAGACTCCTCGTAACAGCCTTCATCACACTGGCCGCAATCGCTCCGTCGTGGACGGCGGCGGCGGTTCCGGCCGGGGAAGAGCCCGATTCCACCACAGAGAAAGCCGAAGACAGATTCACGAGGATCACGGACTGGCTCGTTCTCGGTCCGGTCCCCGTTCCCCTTCCGGCCTTTCACGATGAATCGAAGGGGAAATTCGACGCGTCCTGGCTGCTCGGCTACGACCATCTCGATACTGCCGGGCTGATCCCCGCCGGGGGCGGCGTCGAGGGTATCCCCGGCTTCGGCGAGGCGGCCTGGAGCGTCGCTTCCGCGGACACCGCGGGAGTCGCGCTCTCCCATGAAGGGAGCGTTCCCCGCGTAGTCTGGCTGGCCGCCTGGATCGAGGTGCCGCGATGGATGGAGATCGATATCGAGGCAAGCTCGAGCGATCCGTTCGAGATATTCATCGACGGCAAATCGGTCGTAAAGAGCGCCAAGGGCGGCGGCAGGGAGAAGAGCGGTGACGCGAATCTCGAGAAGGGGAAGCATCTCATCCTGGCAAAGGCCGTCTACATGCCGGCCGACACTGCCAGGGACTGGAATTTCGACGCGAAGCTGGCGGCGGGCGAGGATTTCGATGAGATACCCGTCGTCTCGCTCGACCCGACGGCTGCGATGACGCTGGCGCAGGTCATGGACGTTCCCGGCGCCGGCAACATCGACGTCTCGCCCGACGGAAGCCTCGTGATAATCAATATCAGCCGTTTCGTCCCGCCCGAGGGCAAGCGGGAGAGATGGATCGAGATCAGGAGCCTCCCCGGGGGCGATCTCGTCAGCAGGATCATGGATACCGAGATCGGGAGCACACAGTGGATCCCGGGCAGCAGGAAGATATCATACATCTCGGGTGGCCGTCTCAGGGCTCTCGATATGGAAACCGGATCTACCGAGACCCTGATCGAAGACCTCGGGAAAGATTTCGGCGGGTACGACTGGAGCCCGGCCGGCGACTGGATCATCTATTCGAGGACAGATAAGCCCGAAAAGGACAAGAAGGGCGTCAAGAGACATCTCGGGATATATGACAGGACGGCCCATGGCAGGTCAAAATCGTCCCTCCATATCATGTCGATACCGGGCGGCGTCTCGAGGCAGATCGCGGCGGGCAAGCACAGCTCGTACGTCTACGACATACATCCCGGCGGCGACCGCGTACTGATCGGACGCAGATGGGAGGATCTCGCCGAGAGGCCCTTCGGGACCTCCGAGCTCCTGCTTATGGACCTTCGCGACCAGAGCGTCGAGCAGCTCTTCGAGGGACACTGGCTCGGATCGGTCCAGTGGTCTCCCGACGGCGACAGGATCCTCGTCACCGGCGGACCCTCCACATTCGGAGACGGCGGCAGGGACGTGCCTGAAGGGATCATCCCCAACGACTACGACACGCAGATCTACATCTTCGACCCGGAGACGAGACAGGCCGAGCCGATCACAAAAAACTTCGACCCCGCGGTGAACAAAGCGGTCTGGGCGAAATTCGACGGAAAGATCTACATCGTCGCCGAGGATACCGAGTATGTGAAGCTCTTCAGGTACGATCCGAAGAAAAGGAAATTCACTGCGCTCGATCTCGGCGTCGACGTCATCAGGTCGGGCGACATGGCAGAGACAAAACCGGTCGGCGTATTCACCGGATCCGGAGCGACACATCCGCAGCGCGTCTACTCGGTCGAGCTCAGATCATCGAAGCCGAAGGTCAGGATGATCGACGAGCCGGGGACCGGGCTGTTCAGGCACGTGAAGCTCGGAAAGGTAGAGCCGTATCATTTCGAGTCGTCCGCGGGCTGTGAGATAGTCGGGCGTGTCCACTATCCTCCTGATTTCGATGCGGAGAAGACGTACCCGTGCATAGTCTATTACTACGGCGGCACCGCCCCGGTGAACAGGACGTTCGGCGGCAGGTACCCGAAGAACCTCTGGGCGGCGATGGGTTACGTCGTCTACGTTCTTCAGCCCAGCGGGGCGACCGGATTCGGGCAGGAGTGGTCGGCCAGGCACGTCAACGAGTGGGGGATCATCGTCGCCGACGAGATCATCGAGGGAACAAAGAAGTTTCTCGATGCCCACCCGTTCGTCGATGCCGGGAAGGTCGGCTGCATCGGCGCCTCATTCGGCGGATTCATGACGCAGCTTCTCGTCACCAAGACCGAAATCTATGCAGCCGCCGTCTCTCACGCCGGCATCAGCATGATCCCCAGTTACTGGGGCGAGGGATACTGGGGATACGCATACAACGCCGTCGCCGCGGCCGAGAGCTATCCCTGGAACAACCCCCGGATATATATCGACCAGAGCCCGCTCTTCCACGCTGACAAGGT
>JAUWMD010000183.1 GCA_030613345.1 Candidatus Krumholzibacteriota bacterium | reverse complement strand
GGGCATCTCTCTCTCATACACCACCGTCCACTGGGCGCTGGCAGCCCCGGCGAGGAGAAGCATCAGTGCGATACAACAGCTGATAATTCTCATGTAAGCCACCTCCAATAACCGCTGTATCAAATAATACGTAACAGGGGAATTTAGCCTTCGTACCTTTTATCTCGAGAAGTTCACCTCCTTCATCAGTCTTTCAGAACACCTGTTAATAGCCAATTTTTGGCCAATCAATTATAGCACATCTGTCAAATTATAGTTACTCATATCAGTTAATGTACTTCGTGAACCACATGACAGCTCCGAGCTGCTGCCGTTCGGCGCTGGACTCCTCCTGCTTTCCGATGCCGTACTCGAGGTGCATGGCGACGTTCCATCCACCCAGGTAAGCATCGAACCCCGCGGTGATCCTCGACGTGTCGATGTTCCTCGGCAGTTTGAGCCACCTGTCTATCGGATAGTCGACATATTCGTAGCCCGCCCTGAACGAATAGACATTGGATATGTTCTTCTCCAGGGCGACACGGCCGATGTTCGATGTATGGTCGGCCTTTCTGTACAGGCTCGCACCGTTGTCGTACACCTCGATATCGTACTTCTTGTAAATATATTCGCCGAGGATCATCAGATCGATCGGAGCGAATCTGTACGCGAGCCCGATCCCGGCCGAATACATCGAGTAGGGATTGTCGTAGAGGAGAACGTCCTCGAAGTCGGGCCTGATGCCCCAGCCGTCGTCGCTGACGTATCTGGCGCTGACGCCGAGCGCGAGCGGCTTCCCCGAGGGCGTGTACCTCGCGCGGAAATCGACGTCAATGAGATCTTCCCTCCAGTATCCCTTGGGAAACTGTCGGGTTGCGTTGTACTTCACTTCGTTCTCGCTCATTCCGCCCCTCGCCGTCACTCCTGCCTTGAGATCGTCGCCGAGATAGAATCCCTGCAGGTCGACATGGTGGCTCATCTCGATCTCGGTGATCGTATAGCTGCTGAACGTCCGGATCTCGAATATTCCGTCGCCGGCGTATCCCTGAATCACGTTGTCTTTGCCCTCGTCCGACTTCGCGAACTTCGTCCTGTTCTGCAGCCTCGCCGGCCTGTAGGCAATGCCGAGGACCCACCTGCGGGCCGGCATCCATGCCAGTCCGAAGATCCCCTGGAAGTAGTTGTGCACGATCTCGGGCCTCGTATATACCTGCTTCAGGCCGGTGTTGATATTGTAGTCCAGGCCCGCACCGAGCCAGAGGCCGTCGACGAGCCTGATCGACCAGTCGACACTTGTCCTCGGCCCGTAGTAGTCGAAATCCCCCGTCGTCTGGTCGTTGAGATAGAAGGGGTCGTTGTACTGGTCCCTCTCGAGGTTACTGTACACCTCGCGGTCGCGCAGGCGCTGGTAGTCGATATACCCCCTGACGGCCTGCCTGTCGCTGAGCTGTTTGATGCCCTCCGCGCCGATGTAGAGATCGTTGACGAGATGCGGGTCGAAGTCGCGACGCAGGTCGCCCGATATCTCGTAGAGGCTGCCGCTTAACCTCAGGTATTGAAAGTCGAAGTCCTGCAGCAGCCAGGCGGGATTACGCCCGAAGTCGTAAGGGTTGATCCGGTTGTCCCTGTCCTCGAGGGCAAGCCGGGCGTCGGCGAGGGACTTGATCCTGATCCCGTCTCCGCGCGCCGGAAAGGACTGAAAGGCGACGATCGCCGCCGCGAATGCCATCAATACCAGACGGAATGTTCTGCCCGAATTCAATCTCACTTTATCCTCCATCGACAATCTCATGCCAGCCAGGAGAAGGCGGACTGGCTATCTCGAAGTCGAACGTGCTGTTGTTCGAGTCCAGGCCGAGGACACTGCCGAGGGCCCTGCGCTGTACCGACTGGGCGCTGTACTTGCCCATCCCGATTCCCGCCAGCCCGGCGTCCAGGCGGATCGTTATGTATTTGTATTGCATCGATTCGGTGCTGCTAGCGTACTCGACGGCATCGACTATCGTCTCGAGCGGTATGTGAATGTACTCCTTCATATCATTGATACCCTCGTCGTAATGATATACGTACTCCCACTCTTCGCCCGTAGCGATATATACGGCGGCGTGGGAGAGATTCATCGAGAAATCGTTCGAATAATTGGATACGGGCAGGAGATTCGGGACCCCTGGAACGTCGTAATCACTTCCCAGAGGATTGAAGAACTCCCAGTCGGCGCCGGAGAGATCGACGCACCAGCTCCCGCCGTAGGCGGTATGATCGATGGCGTCGCAGGCGAGGACGAGGAACTGCCCGGGAACTATCGGGCACTCGCGCGTCACCCCCGTCTCCCCGGGGAAGATATGGACATAGTAGGCAAGTGCGTAATCGACGGCCTCTATTTCGATTATGTCGTGAATATTCGTGTTACGGCAGACAAGATAGCCGTCGAGCCAGATCGTGTCGGGCGAGGAGTTGTACAGCTCGATGAACTGGTCGAACCAATAAAATCTCGACCTGTTGCATCCACAGTAGTAGACCTCGCTTATCGTCAGCGGCGACGGCCTCACGAGGTCCATGAAGACTGTATCGGTCAGCTGCGGGTCGTACAGGATCGACATCTCCTTCTGGCCGAGGAAAGTGAAGAGCTCCGTCTCGTCTTCCAGTTCCACCTCGATCGTCACTTCCGCCTGGATCATGTATGTACCGGCGACGAGATCGTCGAGGACGGCTAATCCGCCCTGCCCCGTCATGTACACCGCGGCGAACTGGTGGGTTGAACTGCTTGCCCTTATTATCGCCCCCTCGGCCGCCGTCCAGCCCCCGAAAACCCCCGACGTTTCGACAGCGTACAGAATCAGGTTGTTTTCACCGTCCGGAACCGAGGGCTGTTCCCTGCCGCATGAAAAAGCCAGTGCGAGAAGGATGATCAGCGCTGTTATTACGGCTCTTGTTTTCATGGCACCGGCACCGGATGAACGTTAGAATATCCAGGTGTAGGAGGTAAAATCCGATCAAAATCAAATGTGGAATTATTCCAGTCAAGAGAAATGTTCCAGTCAAGATCCGGGTTCTGGCGCTCTACTGACTGCCCACTGTATTTCGTGCAGCCCCGCCCGGCGAATCCGGCGTCAACCCGCATCGTGAGCTCCTTTGTCCTGTCTGAGTCCGGGGCGTACTCAACGCCATCGATCACCGTGTAAAGCGGGAGTGTTACGCGGGTCCTCTCGTATCCGGCGCTGTTGATATAAGTCTCGAATGCGAACTCCTCGCCCGTCGTGAGGACGACGGCGTTATGGACGAGATTGATCATAAAATCCGTTCTGCTGTCCGGATGGATGCTCGTGACGTTCGGGACCCCGGGAACGTCGTAATCGTTCCCCAGAGGATTGAAGAACTCCCAGTCGGCGCCTGAGAGATCGAGAGCGTTGGCCCACTGCGAGTGGTCTATCGCGTCGGCGGCGACGACGACGTACTGCCCTGGATATATCGGATATTCGCGTCCGGTGACCGGTGTGCCGGGGAACTGGAAGGCATACAGCGCCCGCACATGGTCGATCCACTCGATATCGGGATCGATCGTCGGCATGTTTCTCGTGAGTATGCAGCCGTCGAGATAGAAAGTGTCTTCAGTAGAAGGATTGTAGATCTCGACAAATTGATCGAAGAAGTAGAACTTCGAGCGATCGCCCCCGCAGTAATAGATTTCGTTGATTCTCAATGAACCGGCGGTAGATTTGTTCACATATATTGTATTCTCTACAATTCCGGTGCCTGACACCTGGAGCTCTCCGGATCCCGATAGAATGTGTTTTGTTTCCGCATCTATCTCGACTTCGCATTGTGTAAATACCAGATAATCGCCTGCAGCCAGATCAGGAAAATCAGCGATTCCGTCATCATCGGCAACCGTTGCAGCAGTGTATTCGTGCGTTGTGGCCTGAATGCTGACGGCAACACCATCCATTCTTGCCGGAATCCCCGGTTCCGATCCCGGGAATGTCCCGGTTGTATCGACAATTATCAGGCTGATTGCTCCCTGGCCATCAGGGACATACGGCTTTTCACCATTGCACCCCGAGGCAATCCATGCAATTACCAGGAAAAGAATCAGGTTCCTTTTCATCATCCGCCCCCTCTACTGAAGAGGTTGCCGCGCATCGCGTTGAAGAGGTCATCGAGCATCACGCTGACCTCGATCCCATAGAAGATAGGGTGATTTCTCGACCTGTAATGACCATCTTCATCGATGTAGTACGCCGGATCGTCGAAGAAGTTATGTATGAACATCGACACCTCGGCACTCCTGCCAAGCGATTTGGACACGTTCAGGTTGAACAGGAACCTGTCGTTCGGCTTGGTCCTGACGGAGATAGCGTCGTCGTCATATTCGGAGTGGTCGAGACCGAGTTCGGCCGATCTTCCGGGCGTTATGTAGGTTGTACTGCCGTCGATCGGGTCATAGTACCCTGAGGCGTAGAGAATCGGATCGACGACTCTCTGCGACGCCTCGAAGAGGGTCTGCTGGACGTGGAACGTCACCCACATCCCGATCCTCTTGATCATCCAGTCGGCCTTGTAGTTGACGATCATCTTCCGGTTCCATCTCTCGGTATAATTGTATAGCGGATATACCGTCCTGCCCTCCAGTGAATCAACGGATCTGGGGGTGCTGACGTAGGTCCCCTCCGCTCCCGATCGCGATTCGTAATACGAGCCGTCGAACCGGAAAACGGTCGAGATCCTCTCGATCCTCTTTGTGAGAAACTGGAACTCCAGTCCGTATTTCCTGTAGAAGCCCACGTGCTTGTAGTGGCCGTGCCTCGAGTCATTATCGATGTAGATCGTGTCTTTCGGGGTCCTCGTATCGGGATCGGGATACCCTTCCCACGTGTACCGGTAAAGCATGATCGGATCGTTTATCATGCGGGGCGACCCTTTCGTCTCGTCGTAGAATCCGGTGAGGATAAGCGCAACCGGTCCCCATTTCTGGTCGCGCGAGATCTCGGCCTTCTCGGTCTGGTACCCCTTGAGATACTCGTTGTCATAATTGTAGACATATGTAGAGATAAGCGGCATCGAGTCGGGAGGGGAAAAATTCTCCTCGACCACATCTATGTACATCGGGCCCTGGTAGGTTTTGGTCAACGACGGCATCTTCGAGCCGCGTCCCCAGCTCAGGCGTATCCGTGTGTCTTCCATCAGATCGAACCTGAACCTGATGCGGGGGTTGAGATAGGTGCCGTTCTTCGATTCGATGAAGTCGTCGCCGCTGAACAGGCCTCCCCAGTTTACCTTTTCAGGGGTATAAATCTCGTACCTCGCGCCGAGGATGAGGGACCACGGCCGGAACCTCAGCGAGCCCTTGATCTCGTCCTCGAAGTAGAGGCTCGCGCTTTTCAGGGCAGGAGAGTAGTCGAAAGAGAGGGGCC
>JAUWMD010000100.1 GCA_030613345.1 Candidatus Krumholzibacteriota bacterium | reverse complement strand
CCTGGTCGAGCATCTCCAGATGAAATACCACGGGAGCATCATCATAAAGCTCGGGATAGAGGCGGACTACTTCCCCGGTCTCGAAGAGAAGACGAGGGACCTTCTGGCGAAATACCCGTTCGATTACGTTCTCGGATCGCTCCACTTCCTCGGGGACTGGCACTTCAGCAGCAAGGCGGGGAGGCACCGGTACGAATCCGAGGATCCGGAGGAAGTCTTCCCGAAATATTTCGAGCTTCTCGGAGACATGATCCGCAGCGGGCTCTTCGACGTCCTCGCCCATGCCGACGCGCTCCGCAAGGAGTCATTCGAGCCCGGGCCGGGCTCGAACGAGGAATACATGAAGCTCGCCGGGCTGCTGTCGAAGCACGGGATGGCGATCGAGGTCAACACGGCGGGCCTGCGCAGGGGCGCCGGCTCCATATACCCAGACAGGCTTCTTCTCGAGGCCTGCGGAGCGAAGGGGATCCCCGTCACGCTCGGTTCGGATGCCCATACGCCGGCCGACGTCGGGCGCGATTTCAGGTATGCCTTCAGGCTTCTCGAGGAAGCCGGCATCGCCGACCTGGCCATATTCGAGGGACGGAAGATGGAGCGCAGGCCCCTGTCGGATTTCCAGTCCGGCGCGGCGAGCAGCCGGCTCTACGAACTTCTCTCCGGCGAGGGCGGCCCGGGGAATGGCGATCCGTCCAGGGCTAATCAATCTTGACAGTCCCTGTGGCAGTCGGTATGTTCCTGTCAACACAGGACCTTCATATATGAATATATAGACGGACAGGGGAAGCCTGGTTCGAGAGGAGGGAGAGGGAGCGGCAGCGCTCCTTCGGCGTAATTGAAGGAAAAAAAGATAGTCAAGGAAGGCCTCACATTCGACGATGTGCTCCTCATCCCCGCCAGGTCACGTATCCACCCGCAGAAGGTAAACCTCAAGACACGCCTGACGAAGAAGATCACCCTCAATATCCCGATAATCTCGGCGGCGATGGACACGGTGACCGAGGCGGAGCTCGCCATAGCCCTCGCGCGTGAGGGCGGGATCGGCATAATACACAAGAACTTCTCGATCGAGGAGCAGGCGGAGCAGGTCGATCGCGTAAAGAGGAGCGAGAGCGGGCTGATCTCCAACCCGGTGACATTCTCCCCCGACCAGCTGGTCAGCGAGGCGATGGAGGTGATGATCTCGTACAGGATCTCCGGCCTTCCGATCACGAAGAAGAACGGTGTCCTCGTCGGGATCCTCACGAACAGGGACCTGAGATTCATCGACCGCTTCGACCAGAAGGTCAGCGACGTCATGACGAAGAATCCGATAACGGCCTCCATTGGTATCAGCATGGAGAAGGCCAAGAGGATCCTCCACGAGAACAGGATAGAGAAGCTTCCCGTCGTAGACCGCAACGGTAAGCTCAAGGGCCTGATCACGGTCAAGGACATCCAGAAGAAGATGGATTACCCCAACGCCTGCAAGGATTCCAATGGAAGGCTTCGCGTCGGAGCGGCGGTGGGAGCGGTCGGCGAGACGATGAGGCAGGTAAAGGCGCTCGTCGAGGCCGGCGTGGACCTCGTCGTCGTCGATACCGCCCACGGGCATTCGACAGCGGTTCTGGAGACGGTGGAGAAGATCCGCAGAAAGTACGGCGAGCTGCAGATCATCGCCGGCAACATCGCCACTGCCTCGGGGACGAGGGACCTGATAAAGGCCGGCGCCAGCGCAGTGAAGGTCGGGATCGGCCCCGGTGCGATCTGTACTACGAGGGTCATAGCGGGCATCGGCATACCTCAGGTGACGGCGATCCTCGACTGCGCCGAGGTCGCGGCGAAAGCGGGCATTCCCATCATCGCGGACGGCGGGATCAAGTTCTCCGGCGACATCACCAAGGCGATTGCGGCCGGAGCCGATTGCGTGATGGTCGGGAGCCTGTTCGCCGGCACCGAGGAGAGTCCCGGCGAGATCATCTACCACCAGGGCAAGAGCTTCAAGATCTACCGGGGGATGGGTTCGATCGGTGCGATGAAGAGCGGCAGCGGCGACAGGTATTTCCAGGCGGGCATCACCGAGGACCGCAAGTTCGTGGCCGAGGGGATCGAGGGGAGAGTCTCCTACAAGGGCAGCCTCGCGAGCAACGTCTACCAGCTCATGGGGGGACTGAGATCCGGGATGGGCTACTGCGGGGTGGGCACCATCGAGCAGCTGAAGAAGAAGAGCCGGTTCATCAGGATCACCCAGGCGGGCCTGAGGGAGAGCCATCCGCACGACGTTACGATCACGAAGGAAGCCCCCAACTACAAGACAACCTGATATCGGCGGCGACACACCGGGGACAGAATTGAGCGAGCGGCTTCAATCAGAGATCAAATTCGAAGAACTCAGGACGGCCGCAGGGCGGAGAGGCATCGATCTCTTCGGCACTGCGAGGATCGACGAGGAGCACAGGCGCCGCTTCCACGAATCGATCAGGGATATTGCGAAGTCGCTTCCATACGCTGTATCGATGGGGATACGGCTCTCCGACCCCGTACTGCAGACCGTTCTGACCGCTCCAACCTGGACCTACTACTACCATTACAGGCAGATCAACAGCGCCCTCGACCAGGCGGCGCTCTTTGTCGCCGGGGAGATCCAGAGGGGGGGTTTCGCGGCCCTGCCGATACCGGCGTCGCAGATACTCGACTGGGAACTGCTTCAGGCCCACCTCTCCCACAGGGAGATCGCCGGCCTGGCCGGCCTGGGCTGGATGGGCCGTAACAATCTCCTGATCACCCCCGAGTTCGGCTCTATGGTGAGGCTCGTCACCGTGCTGACCGACATGGAATTGCCCGCGCAGAGCGGTGGCCACGCACGTGGGGATTGCGGAACGTGCCGTAAATGCGTTAAGATGTGTCCGGTCGAGGCGATCGACGACGATCCCGGGAAGTTCAACCTCGACAGGTGCGCCGCGCAGCTGAGGCGCTTCGCGAAATCGGAGAAGATAAACACTATGATCTGCGGCCTGTGCATCAAGGTCTGCCGAGGGGCTGGTGACAGCTGATGGCAAAGACACTGGAGAGAATAAACCAGTCGATCTGGGAGCTGCGCGAGCAGGTGCGCCTCTATCCGGAAGTCTTCGACTACAGGAAGGACCTGCTCGACTTCTGGGTCGACAGCAAGGTCTTCGTCGAGAGACGCAGCGGTGTGCCCGAGCCGGAGAGGAGCTTCCTGAAGCTCCAGAAGAGGGAGGCGCTGGCCTGTCTCCTCATCCATGGAGCGGGAGGCTCTCCCGAGGAGATGCGGCCGATGGCCGAGCATCTCTTCAGGCTGGGATTCACCGTGATGGGAATCAGGCTTCCGATCGATCCGAACTACTCCGACTCGGGATTGACCGAGTACTTCAGGGCTCTCGTCGGCAGGGGCGGGGGGAAGGGGCGCAACGGGCGCGCGGCGAACGGCGGCGGAAGCTGGAGCGCATGCCTTGCGCAGGCGGAAGTTGCTCTCGATACGTTGCTTGCCTACTCACCCGATTCCTACGTGGCGGGATTCAGCTTCGGCGGGACGATCGCGCTGAACCTCATGCAGAAGTTCCCCGTCAGGGGGACGATCCTGCTCTCACCGGGCCTCTTTCCAGTGGGCGGATCGCGTTTCGCGACGTTCTGGACGGCGAGGCGGTTCATCCCCGCTCTGACGAAGAAAGTGATGCCGGTCCGGAGCATGATGCTCGACCTGATCGAGAGGACCCGTTCGAGTCTGGGATCGAGACCGATCGACAACCCGATGCTCGTGATACAGGCCGCTGACGATCCGGTCATCTCCGCGAGAGGATATCAGTTCCTTCAGAAGAGGGCGACCAGTCCGAAGTCGAAGTTCGTACTTCTGGCCAGGGGCGGCCACGTCATAATAAAAGGTGAAGATTCCGTGAAGGTATTCGGCTATTGCGGTGATTTCATAAAGGGCGTCTAGCTGGTATCCGCTGAGAGCGGATCGAACGAGAATGACGGGTCGGCCTTTTTCAACTCGTCGGATACCATATACAGCTTTTTTCTGTCGTCAGAAGTCCCGGACTTGCGGTATGCCGTCCATGCGTCGAGGAAAGAGTCGTAAAGGGCGGTGAGCTCCTTCTTCCTGTCATCCTCCAGGACGCTTCTCTCCAGATGGAACATCTCGCCGTTGCTTATGCGGGGGATCATGTTGAGGCAGGATGGCCTCATCGCGGAGAGGACCCCGACATACCTCTCGAAACCGCTCGACAGCTTCCCCATCACGTCGCCGATCGCCGTCGGGCGCCTGAACGTCTCCGCCGCGCATGCCCACGCGAGCCTGTAGTATGCCTTGCCCCTGCCGATCCATGCATCCCTCGCGAGGGCCATGTGAGTCGCCGAGCCCGGCCTGCGTCCGCTGGGATTGTCGAAGACCCCGAGCCTGATGAGAAGATGGTCGGCGTTTGCCCTGTAGATATTGAATCTCCTGCGGGGAGCGGCCTCGTCGCTCGCCACTTCGAACAGGGGAATATCGTAAGGTATTATCATTCCGGCCGTTGTGCCGGCATCGCTCCCGAAGACATGAGAGGTGAGAAGCCCGGCGAGATAGACGTTGACGTCCTCGTCGAAAAATTCCCCGTTCGACGGGAACCCGCTCTCCTTCCTGCACTCGAGCAGGTTGTCTATCATGTAGTAATAGGCGGGAGACGGGCGGGTGTCGCCCCTTCCTACAGGCCTGTACGCTGTTGAAGACTCCATGATGCTCTCTCCGCTGTGGTTCGATCTGTTTAAATCGGTGCCGGCGGGCGAAATTGCAAGGCCTGTGCCATTATTAAATCAGATAAATCTTACAGGAGGGAATTTTCTTTATATTTCCGACGATTCTCTGATATAATACCGCGATAGCGTGATTTAGGCTCGATCCGTCGAACCATTACCTCCAGGGGGAGCAAATGAGAGTAGGATTCCTTCAGCTCCGCGTCAAGTTCGGGGAAGTCAAAGCGAATGTAAAGAAAGCAATTACGCTTCTCGGCAAGGTCTCCGACGCCACCATCGTCCTGCCCGAGCTGTTCAATACCGGCTACCTGTTCAAAAACCAGAGGGAACTCAACTCGTTGGCCGAGCCTCTACTGAGGGGATACACAGTCTCCGAGATGAAGAAGGTCGCCAAGAAGTGCAACCTCAATCTGATATTCGGCATGGCCGAGAAGAAGGGGAGGACTGTCTACAACTCAGCCGTGTTCGTCTCACCGAAGGGCAAGGTGGAGTCATATCAGAAAGTACATCTCTTCGACCGGGAAAAGCTCTTTTTCACCCCGGGCAAATCTCTCAAGACGATCAGCACGTCCGAGGCGAAGATCGGCATAATGGTCTGCTTCGACTGGATAATGCCCGAGGTCGCCCGCGCGCTCGCCCTGAAGGGCGCCGGTATTCTCGCCCACCCGTCCAACCTCGTTCTGCCGTGGGGACAGCAGGCGATGAAGCTCAGGTGTATCGAGAACAGGGTCTTCGGAATAACGGCCAACAGGATCGGCATGGAGAGACGCGGCACGCTGAACCTGACTTTTACCGGCTGCAGCCAGATCGTGAGCCCTGCGGGCGAGATCCTCGTTTCGGCGGGTGACCGCAGCGAATCGCTCAAGGTGATCGAGATCGACGTCACCGAGGCGGACGATAAGCACGTCACTCCGGCGAACGATATCTTTGCCGACAGGTTCCCGCGGGTGTATTCGCAGATCACTTTGAAAAGCAGGAAAAAATAGCCGCCAGGCCATTCTCCGCTTTCTTGCAAATCGCACTCTGAACGGGCAAATCGGTCCTTTCCGTCCTTTACCCCTCCTTTCTATTTCCAGTTATTTCCAGTACATACGCCGGATTTCCGTAATCGAAGCATTGGCATAATCTTTGCGGATTCGGCGGACGAACGGAAACGACTATAAAAACGACTGCGCTTCATGCGGGAGTCGGACAGCCAGTTCTTTATCTGCGTGAAGGAGAAAGACGTGGGAAAGCGTAAGCGAGACAAGAAGCCCGTACTCACTTCTCCGTGGAAGATCGGCATGATGGTGGCGCTCATGCTCATCGCTACCAGTTTCGGTGTCGGTTACTACATGGTCAGGGTATATGACATCGACCTCTACTGGCTCAGTTCAGACGTGAGCAAGTGGGTCGTCGATTCGTACCAGTTCTTCAGAGAGATCTACCCGGCAGCGGCCGGCGTGGTGCTTATCGCACTGTTCACTTATTTCGTCATAGCCTCCGCGGTGCGCAGATACAAGTACTACCTCGATTCCGGGCAGGATTACCGGAAGATGATCTCCCTGGCGGACACCATAGACGATCTGACCAATCCGGCCCAGATAGCGAGGCTTTCCGAGTACCCCGAGCTTCAGGATGTCCTGAGGAGCTACGGCGACCAGATCCGCGAGATCTCCGAGGGCATGGAGAGTCGTGAGAAGGAGATGAGGTCCGTCGATCTCGAGGTCGAGATAGATTCGATCCTCGCGGGAAATGAAATGAACGAGATGCTCGCTGAGGGTAACTGGTGGGCCTCGATCGCGAGGAAGGTCAAGGTATGGGCGGATGAGAACACCGGCGGAACGGCAGAACTTAGAAAGCAGTCCGAGGCGGCCAGGCAGACGGCCGGCCGTGCTGCCCTCTCCTGCGGCAAGGTCGTCGAGACAGCCGCGGGCGCCAGTGAGGATATACTCGATATAGTCAGGTCGGTAGGCGAGCTCAACGCGGTAGCCGAAAGCCTCGGGGCCGGCGGACCCGGTACAGCAACCGGTGCCGGCTACTCCTCCGACACTATCGCGGCTATCGAGACCGCAGCCGCCGCTCTCGAGGAGAGAGGCTCGACGATCCATGATCTTTCCGAGGAAAGCAACGGCCTCGCTCTCAATATTGCGCTGATGGCCGCCAGGGGAGAGCCGACCGAGAAGGACCTCGCGCAGCTCGCCGAGAAGGTCAGATCGACGGCAGAGAGGTTCGGCAAGCTCGGAAGAGAGCTCGAGAGCCTGGCGAGGACCGTGATCGACAGCGGCAGGAATTCGGGATCGACTACTGGTGGCTCCGTTGCCGCCGGTACATGCACCTTCCCCGAGGCGCAACGCGGTATTATAGAGATATCGGCAAAGATCGAATCGCGCAGCCGGGCTCTTCAGCAGAGGATGACGGCCCTCGGCAGCGACGTGGAAGAGATAAGCAAGGCGCTCAAGTTCGAGCACGAAGAGTCCGGGGATATTGAGATCACCGATAACGGGGGCGAGCGCCTTCGCGCTACAGACGGCTCGATCGTGAATTTCGGCGCCGGCGCGGAAGAACCGTCCGATGAGTCGGGCGGGATCGATGATTCCGACCTCGTGATAGATCATGGAAAGCTCTGGGCAGGGGCCGAACCCGCTCCAGGAAACGGTATAGAGCTCGAGGGCGACACGAGCGTTCCGTCTGATGACGTCACCGAAGAAGAGGTCACCGAGGACAGTGGTGAACTCTTCATATCTGGATTCCAGGATGCGACGGGTAACATGCGTCCCGACGCTGATCAGCAGCAGGCGGAGGAGGTTTCCACAGAAGATCCTTCCCTCTGCGAGGAAGTAACTCCCGAGGAGACAGGCGAGGAGGCCGAGGAGCAGGTGCAGGCCGAAGAGGTTCCTGATGTGGTAGACGAGCTGTTCGCCGGTGGTCCGGTCGCTGGCGAGAACCGGGATGATATGCATGGACAGGCTGACGACCGGGTAAAGGTGGAAGTAGAGCCTGCGGTGGAAAGTACGCCCGTTGACAAGATCTCTGCTGTAGAGCCTGAGGTCGTACCGGAGCCAGAGGCGCCCGCTTCAGCCGGGAATATGGATGACAGCATGCCGGAGGCAGACGAAGAGCCGGTTTATGACCTCTTCGAACTCGGTGCGGTAGAGTATGCGGAAGAGACCGAAGTAAATCTGTGAGGTGAATGTCCGTGGTGATGCTGAGTATTGAGAACAGGCAGCTATTCGGCGAGCAGGTCAACGACCACATCGTCAAGCTCAACGATCTGATGGGACTTGTCTGCGGAAAGCCGCTGGACAGGACACCCGTCGAGAAAGTCTGCTTCGCGGGCAGGCTTCTCGAAGGGAGCACCAGGATGCTTGGTCTCGACGAGTGGTGCAGGACGCTCACGATGTTCAGGGAACTTCTCGAGAGATCTCTCTCGGCCGGAAGACAATGGGACGAGCAGGGCTCGCAGATCGTGTCCGAGATCCTCGAGGCGGAGGAGACGGCGGCTGCCGAAATCATGGCCGACGAGGACGGGGAAATCGAATTCATGCATTTCGGTGGACTTCAGCAGGAGATAGAGCTGGTCCTCTCCGAACCTTTCGAGGGTGTCGACGAAACACCTTCCGAATCCGGCGTGACTATCGAGTGTGACTCTGCGCAGGGGGAGGAGGACCTGTTCGAGATGCCCGCATTGAACGGGAGCACTGAAGAGGCGGCCCGACAGAGCAATGAACCGGAATCCCTCGAATCCGCTGACTGCGAGAACGGTGGATTTGTGACCATAGCAAGACTCCAGCGGTCACTCAAGAAGATCGACTACAGGCTGGAAGAATGTCTCAGCGAAGGAAACAGGGGAGACGCGGCGGTCAGGGATCTCGAACTTGCGATCGGCGAGAGCGAGTTTTTCATGGCCATTCTCGGCAGCATGCTCAGCAGGCTTGGAGAGAACCGCAAGTCATTCAGGTCGAAGGTCTC
>JAUWMD010000172.1 GCA_030613345.1 Candidatus Krumholzibacteriota bacterium | reverse complement strand
CGAGCTCCAAAGAGAGCGCGTACGAGGAGTATGCAGCGGCCTTCGCCGGAGTCAGCGGAACGGGACACGACAAGGTATATTACGAGAATGTGGGCAGGTGGAGAAGCAGCGATGGCCCCGGCGGATACAACGAGTACGTCAGGCGCGAGGCCCGCGACATGTACTATCCCGACCAGACCGCGATGGACGCCTACTACCTCGAGAACTACGTATCGTCGGAGATGGCGTGGCGGTGGTCGTCGACCGACGCCCAGCACAACTTCAACATTCTCAGGGGCGATAGCGAGGATGCCGGGCGCCTCGCCCTTTACGCGGCATTTTATCTCTTTACGCTCAGGGTCGTAAGCTCCGTCGATGCGGTGTACATCGCCAGGAGGTCGACGAATGACGTCGACACCTCGTCGAACATTCCCGTAAGATTCGAGGTAGGGCCGAGACCCGGCGGATTCTACCTTGCGATCAACAGGCCGTTCTGACGATTCATCGGCGCGGGGAAACGGACGTCGGATGAAAATTCCATCTATTCTCATATGTATGCTGCAGTGCATCGCCGTCTTCCCGCTCGTTCTGCATGCGCAGGAGGATTCGATCCCGACCATTACCGAAGATGTTCTCCGGGCCGAACGGCTCGACATCGTCCTCGGTGCCGGCGAGCTGAGGGAACCCCTCGGGCTCGCCGTCGACGACAGGGGATTCGTCCTCGTCGCCGACGCGATGGCGGGAAAGGTATACAGGTATTCGCAGGACGGCGCATCTCTCGAGTTCGAGGTGCCCCATCTCGACGCGGGGTTCTATCCGATAGATGTGGCCGCGTACGGCACGTTCGTATACGTCCTCGATTATGCCGGAAACAGGATGCTGAGGTACGAATATAAGGGGGCGTGGCTCGATGTACTCCTCGACTTCTCGTTCTTCGAGCGTATGAAGCCCGCTTCCCTCACGAGCAGCACCGGCGGAAGGCTGCTGACGACCGACCTCGAGAATCACGAGATAACGGTATGGTCGCCCCTTCTCGACGTGGAGATAAGGACGGGTGAGTACGGCTGGGCCGACGGAAGCTTCGAGAAGCCGGTGAAGGCGGCCCTTTTCGGCGACGAGAGGATCGCGGTGGCCGAGTTCGGGAACTCGCGCGTACAGATCCTCAGCGGCGCGGGAGGCTTCGAAGGTTATGCCGCCCTCTCCGGCGGCGGGGAGATGAAGTCACCGCGATACGTATGCGGCGGGCTCGCCGGCTATCTATTCGTCGCCGCTCCGGGAGCTCGCCTCGTCTATGCTTTTACGCAGTCTCTCGATCATGTGCTGACAATAGGCGGGGGAGAAGATATCAGACCATCCGCCGTGGCGGCCTCGTGGGACTTCCGCCTGTACGTCGCCGACCTGAAGACGAGATCGATCCTTGTGTACCGCCTGGACTACCCCGGTAAATGACCATGATCTCCTTTCGACTCCAGTCAGCCGTTTTTCTGACAATCCTGGCCTCCGGACCGCTCGTGGCAGCGGAGGGGGGGAACCTTCGCGTTATGGCGCCCGTGCGGGATCATTACTTCGAGTCGAGGAGGATCGCGCTCTCGCAGGGCGAGACCCGCATCGATCTCGATGTATCTTTCATCATCGCCGGGAGTGACTCGGTCGTTCTCGACGGCCTGCCCCTTCAGAGGGAAACGGATTACAGGATCAACATCCTGAAAGGAACGCTGATACTAGTCGAGTCTCCAGCCGGCGGCGAACTGCTGGAAGTCTGGTGGAAGAGGTATCCGTTCGCCTTTGCCCCCGTATTCGCTTCGAGATTTCCCGGTGAGGCGCCCCGGCATCAGGTTACCATGCCTGCTCTTTCCCCGACGGAGCCGGGGAAGGATAAGGCGGCCAACCCGTACAGGCTGAGACTCTCTGGCAACAAGACCGTGGGGTTCTCGGTCGGTTCGGGTAAGGACCTCGGGATCGACCAGAGCCTCAAGGTGACGATGATGGGGAAGCTGGCGAAGGACCTCGAGGTGCGGGCATACCTTACCGATGACAACCTTCCCGTTCAGCCGCAGGGGAACACGGAGGAGTTGAAACATCTCGAAAAGGTTGCCGTGCAGGTCAGGAGCAGGCATACCGAGACGAACTTCGGAGATTTCGCCAGCGGGCAGAACTGGTCGAGCTTCTCGAGCTTCGAGCGGGAGCTGAGGGGCGCCTCGGTGAAGGTGAACGCGTGGAACCAGGAGCTCTTCGCCGGAGGCGGTATCACGAAGGGCAGGTTTCAGACGGCGAAGTTCTTCGGGATCGAGGGGGTCCAGGGGCCGTACGAGCTCCTCGACGCGAGGCGCTTCAACGGGGTCATCATTCTGCCGGGCACAGAGGTCGTCTACCTCGACGGCCGCCGGATGCGGCGCGGTGCGGAGAACCACTACGTCATAGACTACGGCAGGGGGACGATCACCTTCACGGAGCGGGTGACGATAACATCCGACTCGGAGATCGTCATAGATTACCAGAGCGGCGAGGACGGGTATGGCAGGACAACGCTGACAGGCGGCTGGACGATGCCGGTAGCCGGAGGCGCGGCGACGCTGAAGGGATTCTACTTCAGGGAATCGGACGATCCTGACAACGCGGTGCGCGGTGTGATGACGGACGAGGATAGGGACATCCTCGCCGGAGCCGGTGACGATCCTTCGAAGGCGGTATCCCCCGGCATCACGCCTGTCGAGGATGCACTCGACGCCTACATCCTCGTTCCCGCCGACACGGTCCCCGAGCATTTCGAGTTCGTCGAGGAGGGAGGCGATTTCCTTGTCGACTTTTTCGATGCCGGAGAGCGGAATGGCGATTACGTTACCGAAGGATTCACGAGGCGCGGACAGGTCAAGTACAGGTACGCCGGGGCAGGTGAGGGAAACTTCCTCGTCGGAAAGCCGCTTCTGCTGCCGGAGCGCAAGGAGGTCTTTTCCCTCGGATTCGACGCGGCGAAGGGGAGCCTCTTCCTCTCGGCCGAGGGAAACCTGTCACTCTTTGACGCCAACGTCCTCTCGAGTATGGACGATTCAGACAATCCGGGCGGAGCGCTGAGGTTCAGCGGAGGGATGAAGAATCAGGCGGTAGGCGCAAGCAGGCTGTCGCTGCTCGCCGGGTATTCATCCCTCGAAGAGAGGTTCCGGGCGCCCGACAGGGCGAGGGATGCCTATTTCTACAGGAACTGGAATCTCACCGACGTGCCGCTCGAAGGGACGGAGAAGATCTCGGGCCTCACCCTGACCTGGGAGGGGGAGAAGCTCTGGAAGCTTGGCGGAAGCTACAACAGGCTGCAGAGGACGGGTGGTCCGGGGGCGCGGAAGACCGAGGCGTCCCTTGCGCTCGGGGACAAGGCCGACCGCGGGTTCGAGGCGGCCGGGTACGATTCGAAGAACGACCTCGGACGCGACAGGCGCTACCTGCACGCCGAGGGTGCGTTCGGCTTATGGGAGTTTCTGCCGCGGGTCGTCTTCGACACCGAGAGGTACAGGTCGTTTAATGCGGCCGCCCCCGATACGGGCAGGTTCTACTACCAGAACATCTTCTCGATATCGAAGAGGAAAGCGGGAAGCTTCAGGGGGACGCTGTCGTACACGATGAGGAACACCGACAGGATGGATGCCGGGGAAGGGGGATGGTTAAGGGCGAGAGAGAACGACGAGATCAGGCTCGATGGAGGATACAGCTCGGGCGAGGCGATAGTAGAGGTGATCGCGAGCAGGAGGAGCACGAGGTATGTGGAAACCGGGGCGTCGGGAAGACACGACCTGGGGAGGCTGAGGTACAGGGATGCCTGGTGGGCCCGCGCCGTCACGAACGACCTGAGCTATCGCATAAGCTCGGGAGTCGACAGGAAGCTCGAGAAGGCGGTCGTATACGTCGGCGAGAATCAGGGTGACTACGACGAGGAGGGAAACGAGGTCGGGCAGAACAGGGGGGATTACATGGTCATCTTTCTTCCCTCCGAGGAAGCGGTTCCAGTCCGCACGGTCGAGCTCTCATGGAGGCTCAGCATCGGCAGCGGCATCCGCGGCCTGTCGCTCACACCGTCGTTCGACACCGGCATGTGGCGGTGGATCAGGAGGAACGTATCGGTCGACAACTTCTTCTCGGTCGTAGAGAGGTCGAGAACCGATGAGCTGGCGAGGCTCTATCTGCTCGATCCGTCCCTCCTGCAGAGGGACGAATGGACGCTCTACGGGAAGAACAGCTTCAGAACCGAGTGGGGGTTCCTCGGGGACGTGAAAGGGTATAACCTCAGGCTGATCTTCTTCAGGGAGGACGAGGAGGACAATCGCAGCGAGGACGTCTCGGTCGAGAGATATATGAGGGAGATCCAGGGGAGGTTCGAGCTCGTTCCCGCCAGATCGCTGACGCTGACATTCCGGGGGCAGACCTCGCTGAGCTCGCGGATGGTGTCGGGTACTGCGGGCCAGATGTACAGGGTCGAGAGTCTGCAGGGCTCGACGAAACTCGCGTGGAGGCTGAGGCCGTCGGTCAAGCTCGCTATCGAGGGGGGGGGCGAGAGCAGGAAGGACGCCGTATCGCTGGCGGAGCAGGTCTCGATATTCGGGACGCCGTCGCTCGACGCTTCGATAGGGACGAAGATCCATCTCAACGCCTTGCTTAAATTCACCTGGACCGACGAGAAATCGAGCGAGGGAAAGCCCCTCTTTTTCCTCGAACAGGGGCTGAGGGAGGACTGGAACGTAGTGGGGCAGTACAGGTTCACCAAGTTCATCAGCTTCGGAATAAATTACAACGGGCACAGGGAGAAGGATTTCACCGGAGAGGTAAGGACAGTCCATGCTTTCAAGCTGGAGAGCCGCGCTTACTTCTAGAACGGCCCTGGCGGCTGTGATCATCGCCACGGCGGGCCTCTCCGCCCCGTGGGGAGGTGTATCCGCGGCGGGCAGCCCCGCTCCCGCCCAGGAGGTCGGTGATACCCTCTCGGCGGGCCGTCCGTTGATATCGAAGGTGCGATGGGAGGGGCTGGACATTCTCGACGCCGGTATCGTCGAGCGTGGAAGTCGCCTCCGTGCGGGCGAGCAGCTGAGCGATTCACTCGTTGATCTGGAACTTGGGCGGATAGATTCCCTCTGTTTCACCGCCGGCCTTCTCGGCGCTCGTGCCGCCGTCGACACGACGATGAGGGGAGGGATGGTGGAGATCACGATGCTGATCTCCGAGGGGAACCGGGCGAAAACGGGCGAGGTGACGATCAGCGGATCCAAGGTGATTCCCGGGGAGGAGATCGCCGGCAGGCTCGGTGTCTCTGCCGGAGCATGGTTCGACCCTGTGGCGCTCGAGAGTTCGATGAGCTCTCTTCTCGATGAGCTCAACCATTCGGGATACCCCTACGCGCAGGTCTGGATGACCGGGTTCAGATACGACGCGGAGACGAACACGGTCGATCTGACCTTCGCCGTATACGGGGGAGAGGAGTCGATCGTCGAGAAGGTCGTCTTCGACGGCCTCACGAAGACCGACACGTCGCTCGCACTGAGGACGTCGCGGCTCGTGACGGGGGAGCGTTTCGACGAGGAGAAGCTGCCGCGCGCACGGCGCTATCTCTTGGGCGCGGGCCTCTTCGCCGGTGGGGGGCAGGCTGAGGTCCGCAGGCTCGGCCCCGGCAGGGTCGATGTGAGGATCCCGGTCGAGGAGACCAGACGGGGTAATTCGATACAGGGGATCTTCGGCTTTGCGAAGAAGGAAGAGGACGGTTACATCACCAACGGATCGATCGATATCACGCTCAGGAACATAGGCGGCAGCGGCAGGGACGTCGATTTCAGATGGCTTAACGACGGCATCAGTTT